>DBFL01000057.1:83978-100957 GCA_002294285.1 Candidatus Neomicrothrix sp. UBA881 | reverse complement strand
GATTTCCCGACTTACTTCTCAGGTCAGCTTGGCTACATTCCTTCACTTGCTTACATGCAGGCAGCTATCGAGGATCCAGCTTTGAACCAGATGCCTGTAGGCACAGGAGCTTTCATGATGGATAGTCGTGAGCAGGACTTGATGACTCGTGTGGTCAAGAATCCAAACTGGTGGTACAACGATCATTTGGCTGCAGGAGAAGTTCTTCTTGACGCAATAGAGTTCTATGTTTACACAGATAGTGAACTTGGCGCAGGAGCAATGGAGGCAGGTGACCTTGACGGTGTATCAACCTCCAGCATTGACGCAGCGATGATCCTGAGAGAATTGGCAGATGACGGATATCAGGTTGTCGAACAGGACCTTGGTGAGGAAACATTCGCGATGATGAATACCTCAAAGGCTCCATTCGATGACATTCGTGCCCGAAAGGCTCTGACTTACGCAACTGCTAAGGCTGACTATTTGGAATTCATAGGCCAAGGAGAACTTAGGTCTGCTGACTCCTGGTTCCCACCAGAGTCGATTTTCCATAATCCTGACGTTAAGCAGGAGGCAGATATGCCAGAAATGGCTGCTCCACTAGTTGCAGAATACTGTGGGGATAATCCTGACAACTGCACTGATGGAAAGATAAATATGGAATTCCAGTATTCAGGACCATCGGTTATCCAGGATCGAATATTTGATGTTCTTTCCGCAGGGTATGAGCCTTACTTCAATGTGACTAAGGACATGCTTTTGCAGGATGACCACATCACGCAGACAGCAATCGGCATGTACGACTTCCTAACCTGGCGTCAGATGGGGGCTCGTAACCCAGATGGTGACGGTGTCTGGATTGTTTGTGATGCTATTGGAGTTCTGTCACTTAACTGGCCACGATTCTGTGACCCAGCACGTGATGAACTCGTTTATGGTGCAAGAGGCAACACCGACCGCGATGAGGTTGTTCAAGCCTGGAAAGATGTTGCTGCAAATGTGCAGGAGAGCTACACATACGTGATGCTGACCCACACATTATGGAATGCAACTTATGATCCTAAATTAAGGGGAATGTGTGACTTTAAATTCCCTGATGGGACAGAGCCATACTGTCGAGGAACTGGTGGCGGATACGGATCGTATTCGACCATGTGGTTTGAAGAGTAATTAGAGTCAAACTAAGAAATTTAAGGGCGGCTGACTATGTCAGTCGCCCTTTTATTTTTTCTTATAAGCGGGATAGAGATTTAGTCTTTCTGAGCGCTAATATCGGATTTCTAAGTTGATGTATCTCTGACTGCAGGTGGGGGAATGGGTTTTATTTTAAAGCGCGTAGCGCAAATGGTTGCTGTGATTCTTGCAGCGACTTTTTTGGCTTTTGCAGCTATGAACTCGCTGGGTGACCCATTGTTCAATGTCGTCGGTTTTCACGCTTCAGTTGATTGTGATGCGGTTCTTGCAGGGGAGATAGAAGATGTCTCAGGTCAGGGAGGAACAGATGTAGGTGACTGTGAAGTTGTGGAGGCGGCAAGGGAAAAGTACCACTTGAATGACCCTCTACCTCTTCGTTATGTGAGATGGGTCGGAGATGTTGTTCAAGGTGACCTTGGTGTTTCATTCAAAAATTCAATGCCTGTTACCACAATCATTGGAAATCGAATACCAAAATCAATATTTCTTATGGTGGTCGCAGAAATTTTCGCACTTCTGATTGCAGTTCCTGCTGCTATTCGAGCCGCCTATAAAGCAAATCGTGCATTCGATAAATCAGCTACGGTTTCTTCTTTTGGTTTTATATCACTACCAAATTTCGCACTCGGCGTGATCCTCTTCTACTTATTTGTGGTCAAATGGCAGATATTCCCAAGTCGGTATGAAGACGATGACTTTTTCAGTCGTTTACGGTCGACTGTCCTGCCGGCAATGACTTTAGCCCTCCCTCTAGCTGCAACCTACTTCCGTTTATTGAGAACAGACCTGATAACAACTTTGCAGGAAGATTTCGTTCTTATGGCAAAAGCTAAAGGACTTTCGGATCGTTGGATAATGTTTCGCCATGTTTTACGGCCCTCTCTTTTCTCTTTAGTAACAGTTTTCGGTTTAAGCACAGGAGGCTTAATAGGTGGAGCTTTAGTTGTTGAACAAATTTTTGTAATCCCAGGATTGGGAAGAACTTTTGTTGAAGCTGTCATACGAGACGATTTCCCACTTGTCCTCGGACTTGTCACCGTAATATCGTCATCGTTTATAGCGATTAATTTCATTGTTGATATGTTTTACTCCGTCATCGATCCGAGGGTAAGCCGTGAAACTTAATCTAACAACGACAAAACGCGGTTCTAAAGGCTTAAGTCCTCAGGATGAAGACTCCTCTCTAATAGACGACGAGAAAAGAGAAAAACGAAAAATCGGTTTCGGTTTCTGGGTCTCCATAGGATGGATGATTCTTGTCGTTATCGCAGCTTTCTTAGCTCCTGTTTTGCCGATCCCCGATCCGGATCAGACAGGAGCAGGAGGACGTCTTGACGCCCCAAACTGGGACAACTGGTTCGGCACTGATACAAATGGTCGAGACATGTTCTCTAGAACAATCTGGGGATCCAGAGTTTCTCTCACTGTAGGTTTCTTCGCCATAGTTTTCGGATTCGCCGTAGGAGGGCCACTAGGAATCGTCGCTGGGTTTTTCAAAGGAGCGACTGACAAATTCCTCTCCATCATAATTTTCATACTCTTCGCTTTCCCAGGTTTAGTACTAGCACTTTTGATAATTTCCCTTCTAGGTCAAACACTCGCAGTTGTTTGCTTGACAATCGGAATCATCGGTGTTGCACCAGTAGCACGCTTAGCCCGTGCGATTACAATTTCTATTTCCGAAAGAGAGTTCGTAGCAGCAGCAAGAATTTTAGGTTCCACTAATAGAAGAATCATGATTAAAGAAATACTTCCAAACGTGACCATTCCAATGGGAGCTCTTGCATTTTTGGGTATGGCTTTGGCGATAGTCGGAGAAGGGGGACTCGCGTTTTTAGGACTTTCCGTTGAAGAAGGATTCTCTTGGGGAAAGATGATTGTTCTCGGATCTGCTTCGAGAACTCTGCAAAAAGCACCGTGGGTCTCGATGTTCCCTATAGGCATAATGTTTTTAACAGTGATGTCACTGAACTATGCAGGTGACAGGTTAAGAGATTTCTTTGATGTGCGCGAAATGGGAATCGGGGGAGGTTGATAATGGCTGACTCGTTGATTTCTGTTGAAGATCTACATGTCAGTTTTTTAACTGAACAAGGATCTGTTCGCGCTGTAGATGGAGTTTCATTCGATCTTGAACCCGGAAAATCGATAGGAATCGTAGGCGAATCCGGATCCGGTAAATCTGTTACCGCCAAAACACTTATGAACCTTTTGCCTTCTTACGCACAGGTAGAAGGCTCGATGAAATTTGATGGAAGAGACTTAAGGGAAATCGCTAGAAAGAAAGAAAAGCATTTTTGGGGCGTTGAAATGACCATGATTTTTCAAGATCCCATGACTTCTTTGAATCCGGTTAAACGCATTGGCGAACAGATCGCAGAATCACTACGCATCCACATGAACCGAAGTCGAAGTGAAGCTATGACCGAAGCTGGAGATTTGCTTGAACAAGTAGGGATTCCAGAACCAGCGAAACGTCTACGACAATATCCACATGAACTTTCTGGAGGTCTTAGACAAAGAGTTGTGATTGCCATCGCTTTAGCATGCGATCCAAGGCTTCTAATAGCTGATGAACCCACAACAGCGTTAGATGTCACAGTTCAAAAGCATATTTTGGACCTTTTAGATGATCTTCGCAAAGAGCGCGGAATGTCGATGATATTGATAACTCATGATCTTGGTGTCGTGAAGGGTCGAACGGATGAAATTATGGTCATGTACGGTGGCCGGACAATGGAAAAAGCTCCAACTTCTGTTCTTTTCGAATGTGACGGGCTTCATCCCTATACGGAAGCTTTGAATGCAACAATTCCAAAGATAGATACTCCAAGTCACACGAGGCTAGTTCCAATTCCAGGTAAGCCTCCAGAGGTAATAGGTAAAATTATAGGTTGTCCATTCGTTCCGAGATGCCGTTACTCCACTAGTGAATGTTTAACTGATATGCCACCGCTAGTTGAGCAAGAAAAAAGACACCTTTGCGCATGTCACAATCCTGTAAGTACGCCTGAAGGCATAAAGGCTAGAGAAACTAATCAGAATGCAGGTCACACGCCTGCAGGTTTAGATATGAAGGAATTTGAAACATCTGCTGCGCGATCTGACACAGGAGAACTCTGATGGCTGGTAGTGGTGTTACTCAGATGCGTGAAGATGATGACATAGTTCTAAGTGTCAAGAACCTAGTAATGGAATTTAAGGTGGGTAGAGATGAAATAGTCCACGCAGTTTCTGATGTCAGCTTTGATGTTAAAAAAGGTGAAACACTCGGAATTGTTGGTGAATCAGGATGCGGTAAGTCAACAACTGCACGGTCCATAGTGCAGCTACCTAAGCCCACTTCAGGCAGTGTGATGGTTGATTCAGAAGATGGTCCAATTGAACTTTCAGGATTAAAAGGAGACGCACTTAGGAAAATTAGACCTAAATTGCAGATGATTTTCCAAGACCCCATCTCTTCCCTCAATCCGCGAAGAATAGTCCGTGAAGTAGTAAAAGAAGGACTCGCTATTTGGCCTAACGGCATGAGTGAACAACAAATTCAAGACCGGGTTGACGAGATACTCGAATCTGTCGGCATCGACCCCGAAATAGCAGCGACTAGAAGAGCCCATGAATTTTCCGGCGGACAATGCCAGCGGATTTCTATAGCTAGAGCTGTTGCACTAGATCCCGAAATTCTTATTTGTGACGAGCCTGTTTCCGCTTTAGATGTTTCCGTTCAAGCTCAGATCTTAAACCTTTTAGAAGAAATGAAAGAAAAGTATGGTTTGACACTTTTATTTATTAGCCATGACCTTTCAGTAGTCAGGAACGTCAGCGATCGTGTCGTAGTGATGTATCTAGGAAAAATCTGTGAAATAGGCAGCTCTGACACAATTTACTCTCTACCTGCCCACCCATACACTAGGGTCCTGCTTGCATCAGCCCCCGAACCCGCGTCCACTGTCAGTGAATCAGAATCGGCAATAGGTGATGACATTCCTTCTCCAATAAATCCTCCAACAGGTTGTCGATTCAGAACCCGATGCCCATCAGCGCAGGCGTTGTGTGAAGAGAAAGAACCTGAGATGCAAAAAGTAGGCGATGACCATTTCGTTGCCTGCCACTTTCCTGTTATAGATCGTTAATCGATCAGATTGAGTATTTGGTCCTCGTAAGACCAGTCAAATTCTCGACCACCACTGTCTTTATGCCATTTGTAGGTTTGGGAAACCATTGATGACAAAGTATGTTCCGGTTCCCATCCGGTATCTTCGCAAATGGCATCGATACTAAAAATCACATCTCGATTCCAACGATGGATATTTGGTGCCAGTCTGGGAATTACAGTTGTGAAGCGGAAACGATGACGAATTGCAGCTTGTTTACGTAAAGCCTCTTCGCTTGTTCGTATATCAACTTTCACCTTACTGCTGGCTCCTGAATCGAATTCTATTTCTCCATCCCAAAGTCGTTCCATAATTTCAGCAGGTATGAAACGCATTTCTGCTTCTTTCCCTATCGCTGTGGCAGTAGTTTCCACGTAGTCGATGTCAGATTGAAAACTGTTTCCAGTGAGATTATAAAGACGTCCAAAACTAACAGGTTTACACATGAGCGCTTCAAGCGCAGCCGCCTGATCATCTACGTGCCCGACCTGACTTATAGTTGTTCCATCACCAGGCACCAAAATCGGCCTACCCAACTCCATTCGAGCGAACATCCGTTGCTCACGATCAGGAATGATGTTCCTAGGTCCATAGACCATTGCAAAAGCAACTGTTGTAGATGGAAAACCATTCTCATGAGCTTCGTCAAGAATGTCCTGACACAACAATTTATGAAGCCCGTATTCGATTTGAGGGTCACCTCGTTCTTTAGGGTGGCTTTCAGTTATCGGCAGAGTATCTGTCGCTTGGTAAATAACTGTTGAACTTGCAAAAATATAGTGTTCGATTTTATTTGAGAAAATTTCAACCATCAGAGCTACATCTTCAGGGTGATAAGCAGTCATATCTTGCACCACGTCAAACTCAAGACCTTTGAGAACTTCTCTAACCTGATCAGGGTCGCTCCGATCAGCTTTCAGACGAGCAACACCATCCGGCAGTGGAGCTTCAGTTTGCCCACGGTTAAGAATTGTTACATCATGACCGCATCTGACGAGTTGATTTACAAGCGCTAGCCCGTTGAACTGCGTTCCCCCCATAACAAGAACACGTTTCGAGTCGCTCATCTAACACCATCCCATAGAGAACGTTCTTCTTTCTGAGGGTCGATTAGAAGCCCACATTCATTATTGATTTCCATAACAGCCCGATTTTCCGTCGTGTATGCAGGCCACTCACCTAGAACCGAAGTTGAAGGGTTTCCACCTTTAATAAATGAAATCCAAGCATCGTGCATGGTTTCAGCTACAGAAGTTGGAAGTTCCCCTTCACCGATAAAAAGATCAACACCCGCACGATCCAAAGTGTTAAAAGTAAAAGGCAATTCAAGAGAATGAGCCGATCCGAACCTGCCCTCGAAAGCTCTGGAATCCCATGAGAAAAGATACATCCATGTGTTGCTGTCATGGTTTTCTCGTGTTTCGGCCAGACGAATCGCAGGAATTCTGAAAACCCAATCGCTGCCGATCGCGCACGCAAGCCAACCCGAATCATCACCAACCCTCTTACGGTAAACATCAATTACCTCTTTAGGGTTATCGACGATTTTTTCCACATAACGAAATAGAGTTCCTTCGTCAAGTTCAGTGAAACCATAAAGAGACATTTCGTCCTCATTGGTACCTATAAGGAGCGGTATGTCGCATGAAGATCCGCTGTCAATCAGGTCTATTGGAGCTTCAGGTAGAGCTTCATGACCCCAAACGGGATAGAAAGGTTGAACACCTCTAGCAGCGAAACCCCATTTTTCAATCAGGGCTTCTTGAGCTTCAAGTATTTCAATTGCAGGCAAATCCAGTATTTCCTCCGAAGTTGGATTACCTAACATTTCTAAAAGCTCTGAGGCTATTCCAGCACCAGCGTCAGGTTCATGTATGTGAAAAGCGGCCCCGCTTTGAGCGATGGCACGGTGAAACAAGCCTTTCGCTGAAGGAGACGCAAGAAGGTTGGCAACACTAAAAGCTCCAGCTGACTCTCCACCAACTGTCACTGCATTTGGATCTCCGCCAAAAGATGCAATGTTGTCCCTAACCCATTCCAGAGCAGCAATTTGATCAAGTAAACCGTTTAATCCAGAAGAGGCAAATTTCTCACCAAAATGTTGACCAAGCTCGGTAAAGCCAAAAGCCCCTAAACGGTAGTTGATTGTCACAACTACTACATCACCACGCGACGCGAAAGAAGTCCCGTCGTACCATGGGACTCCTCCTTGGCCTCTTCTGTAAGCACCACCATGGATCCAAACGTAAACGGGCCTCTTCTTGTCATCAGAAGCAGGAGTTACAACATTCAGGTATAGGCAGTCTTCATCCCAGCGGACAGGAAAACGATCAGTCAAACCTTCACCTGGCAGTTGAGGTGAAGCGGGGCTGAAACGTTTCGTTTCTCTAACTCCTTCCCAGCTTTCGGGTGGTATCGGGGCAGCGAATCTCAGATCTCCGACTGGGGGAGATGCATATGGAATGCCTGCAAATAATTCGACGCCATTTCGAAAACGTCCTGCGACATCACCAAATGTTGTTCTTGCTACCGGATGATCGAACGTGATGCTTTCTTTCATTATCGAACCTTTAGAATCAGAGCTTCGCCTTGACCGCCACCACCACAAAGACTGGCGGCGCCCAAGCCGCCTCCTCGACGATGAAGTTCATGAATAAGCGTAAGAACAACTCGAGTGCCAGACATGCCTATTGGATGACCAAGAGCGATTGCACCACCGTTCACATTTACAATTTCATCATTTACGCCCAGAGCTTCCATCGAAGCTAGAGCAACGGCAGCAAACGCTTCGTTTATTTCAAAGAGATCCATATCGCTTACACCCATACCGCCCGATTCCAAAGCGGCATTTATTGCATTGCTAGGCTGATGCAGAAGGCTGGTATCCGGTCCCGCTACCTGCCCGTGAGAAATTATTTCGGCTACAGGTTCAATGCCTAACTGTTCCGCTTTTTCAAGTGTTGTGACTACCATTGCTGCACCTCCGTCAGATATCTGTGAGGCGTTACCGGCAGTGATGGTGCCATCTTTTGTAAAAGCGGGGGAAAGACGTGACATTGAGTCAATATCAGCATCTTGACGTATTCCCTCGTCGTCTTTGACTGTTAGAGTGTCTCCGTTTCTTTGAGGAATTTCGACAGGACAAATTTCCTCATCAAAAAGACCGTCTTTTTGTGCTTTAGCAGCCCGTTGATGAGATTGAGCAGCAAAAGCATCTTGATCTTCGCGCGAAATACCAAGTTCTTTAGCAAAACGATCAGTAGCTTCACCCATCGAACAATCTTCTATGGTGCAGGTAAGACCATCAAAAAGCATGGAGTCCACAAGGTTTCCGTCACCAAATCTCAAGCCAGATCTTGCTCCAGGAAGCATATAAGGCGAGTTGGTCATTGATTCCATACCACCAGCAATAACGATTTCTGCCTCTTGGAGACGGAGCATTTGACTTGCCAAATGTATTGAATGCATACCAGAAAGACAGGCTCTGTTAAGCAAAGTAGAAGGTGAAGTCATTGGAATGCCAGCATCGACTGCCGCTCGGCGGGCGGGGACCTGTCCAATTCCAGCTGAAATAACATTCCCCAAGTAGGAAAAATCAATTTGAGATGGCTCAATTCCGGCTTTTTCGCAAGATTCTTTTATGGCAATAGCACCAAGATCGGTAGCTGTGATCGATTTAAGTCCTCCTTGTAGACGTCCGATAGGGGTTCTTACGCCGGCGAGAATAACGATAGGGGACATTTACACCTCCAAGTCAAATCTAATTATCGCACCGTAACCGGAAACAGTTAAATCCGCGACTTCTAAAGAGTCTGTTTTTTAGATTTCAGAAATTAGATGTGTTTTAGCTTGTCGATTCCATAAACATCAGAGAGACTTTACTTATGGGCGGAAATGATTTATTAAACGGTTTAAAAGTTGTAGAAAATTCACTTCTAGGGCCTGGTTTGGTGGGAACCTTTTTATCAGATCTAGGAGCTGAGGTAATTAAGGTCGAGTCACCTTCAGGTGATTACATACGTCAGATGACATGGCCAATTGTGGAAGGAAATTCACTTCTTCATCTACATACACATAGAGGTAAAAGAAGTATCGCTATAAATCTCAAAGATGAAGATGGTGCAGAAATATACAGAAAGCTACTGAAAGAAGCAGATGTTGTAGTTGAAGCAATGCGCCCAGGAACACTGGAACGTCTCGGGTTTGGGTTTGATGAGTTACTGGAGATAAATCCAAAAATAGTTTTTTGTTCAATCTCAGGTTACGGAGCAACAGGTCCGTACAGAGATCTGCCAAGCCACGGAATCGCTTATGACACATGGGCAGGTCTTATAGAGCCAGTGGTGGATAATGACGGATTCACACGGATTCCATCAATGCCTAATATTGGAATAAATGTAGGACCAATGCTTGCAGCTCTCGGAGTGCTCGCTGCTGTTATTAATGCCAGAGAAACTGGTCGAGGTAGGCAAATAGAAGTCGCTCAGTCAGATGCAGCTGCATACGCCGACTGGTACAGGATTGAAACTTACCGGGCTTATTTGCGTCCAGAAGATGAAGTTACAGGAAACCCAGCTGATGACTATGAAAGAAGAGCCCCTGGTTTAGCTGGCATGTGGGAAGGAGTCAGGTATCAAATTTATGAAACTACAGATGGACACATTTTGTTTATGGCATCTGAAAGAGCATTCTGGGAAAACTTCTGCAAAGGAGTTGACAGAATGGATTTATTTGAACGTTGGCCAGGTTCGCAATATGCCGATCATGCGAGAAATAACACTGAGTTGCAAGAAGATTTAAAGGAAATATTTAAAACACGAAGCAGTGTTGACTGGTTGGATTTTGGACAAGAAAAAAACGTTCCAATCGCACCAGTTAACAACCATGAGACAGTGGCTGAAGATCCGCAGTTCTCTCACAGGATGCCATTTATTTCACAAGATGAACTCGGAGCAGATCAACTTCCCTTACCGATTTTTGTTGACGGGGAGTTACCTTCTAGCCCTACAAGAGCTCCAAAGGTCGGAGAGCATACTGATGAGATATTGACCGAACTTGGAGTTGATCAGAAGGGAATCGATGATCTTCGATCAAAAGGGGCAGTCGGCGCTCAAGTGGAGAATGACTAGTAGGAAATCATGCTGAGCTCTCTTAGTAGGTCTGTAGACGGACATGTTGTTTTAATTACCGGAGCTGGTTCAGGTATAGGTCGCGCGACAGCGCATTTATTCGCCGAGTACGGTTCGTACGTAGCTGTAACTGACATTGACCCACAAAGAGTAGAGAGTGTTGTACAAGAAATAAATGCGAGTGGAGGGAGATCTAAAGGCTGGGAACTTGATGTCACCGACGCAGAAAAGGTTAAGGAAGTTGTTGAAGAAGTTTCTGCTTGGGTGTCAGAAACCGACAAGGTTATTGACGTTCTAGTCAATAATGCTGGTGTCTCTTTACCGGTGACCATTGATGATCCTTCCATGGAAGAACAGTGGCAGAGAGGAATAGACGTTCTGCTCAGTTCACACATGCGTCTCATTAGAGAGTCTTTAACATATTTGAACAATTCTGCTTCTCCCAGGATTATCAATGTCTCTTCAACTGAAGGTGTTGGAGGTTCAGCAGCGGCTTCGATTTATACCGCTGCTAAACATGGAGTCGTAGGACTGACACGGGCTTTGGCGGTAGAGCTAGGAGAAAGTGGGATAACAGTTAACGCAGTAGGACCAGGTCCTATCAGAACTGGAATGACGGACCTTATACCTGAAGAAGCCAAACAAAAATTTGCACGCAGAAGAGTTCCGGTTCGCAGGTACGCAGAACCTGAGGAAGTAGCTCATGCAATCATGAGTCTCGCCTTGCCTGCATCAAGCTACATCACAGGGCATTTACTTATGGTTGATGGCGGTATGACAATCAAGAACAACTGAGTAGAAATTATTAGCCTTGAAATAAGCTCAAACTGTCGTAGAGAACTGAAGGGGTTTCGCTTCCTTTCACGTGTATAGCTATTTCAGTTAAAATCAAGGTTCCGGCTTTATGTTCTTTAGCTTCTTTCATACGTGTTCTCGCGTGAACAGTCGAACCAGCAGGAACGGGTGCAAGGAAACGAAGACGGTCGCCTCCGTAGTTGATTACATTTTGAAAGCCTTTCAAACGCGCACCTGAAGAGCCTTCGAGCATCAAGCTAAGAACTGGAACGAGACTAAGTGTAAAAAATCCGTGAGCAATTGTTGTCCCGAATGGACCAGCTTTAGCTTTTTCTTCATCTATATGAATCCACTGGTGATCACCTGTCAGGTCAGCAAAAGAATTTATTTTCTCCTGACTTAACTCGAATTCTGGACCCCAGTCACTCCATTCTTCACTTATGGCAGCGTTAAGGGCTTCTATGTCGTCAAAAGCAATTTCTTCCATTTTAATTTCCTTTTGGTTTATGTTTCAGTCAGAGTGGCTTCTATTATATTCCACTGCAGTGTAAGGATACCGTAGGCATCCTATTGGAGGAAATGTGGACAGGCATTATAAAGAAGCGTGGGAGGAGCTAACAGCAAAAGGTGCTCCATTCGCTTGGTCTGAAACTGAAATAAGAAATCATAAAGCCAGAGTTTATGATGCTGCCCCTGAAAATCTTGTCGACATTTGGAAGATGTCAGCTGCCCATGAGGAGAAAGATTACCTGATTTATGGTGAAGAGAGGATTTCATATGCGGAGGCTCACTCTAAGGTTGATTCCTTTTCCTCATATCTTCAAGACCTAGGTGTCAAGCAAGGTGACAGGGTTGCAATTTTGATGCGCAATTACCCCGAATGGGTTTTGACTTATTGGGCGGTTGCGTCACTTGGAGCTGTGGTAGTGGGTATGAATGCATGGTGGACCGGACCTGAAATTGAATTCGCTGCAGATGATTGTGACCCTAAAGTTATTGTCTGCGACCAGGAGAGGTTGGAAAGACTCACTCCACATTTAGAGAATCTCCGTTCTGAGGGGGATATTTATATCGTGGCGGTTAGAACAGAAGTTGATTTACCTGAAAATTCTGTTCATTGGAATGACGCTGTTTCTGTTGGCGAACAACTTCCAAATGTTTCTGGGGTTTCAATCCAACCTGATGATGATGTGTGTGTTTTTTATACATCAGGAACGACTGGGCATCCAAAGGGAGCAGTTCTGACTCATAGGGGCGCTGTTTCAAACTTATTAAATTTGGCATTTTGGTCGACAATGTCGAAACTAGCTGAACGAAAAGCTATCGAAGCCGGAGAACCCCCAACTGGTTCTGAAAAGAAACTTGGTAATAGCGACCCTGGTTCTGTGTTAGCTGTCCCTTTGTTTCACGTGACTGGATGTAACTGTTGCATGCATCCAGTGACTGCAGTTGGAGGGAAGTTGATTCTCATGCATAAATGGAATCCGGAAGAAGCTTTGGAAATAATAGAAAGGGAAAGACCCACAACATTTACAGGTGTGCCAACAATGGCACGAGAACTGGTCAATAGCCCTGATTTTGCAAAAAGAGACACTAGTAGTCTCGATAGTCTCGGAGGCGGGGGAGCTGCTGTCCAACCCGATCTGGTTCATAAAATCGAGGAGAGACTTGAAGGCCGACCGAGCACAGGTTATGGACTAACAGAGGTAAATGGTGTCATAACAGTAAATGCTGCACATTTCTTTTTAGCTAAGCCTGAATCAGCAGGTTCCCCTTGTCCGGTAATGGAGTCCCGAATAGTTGATGAGCAGGGAAATGATCTACCCACAGGTGAAAAAGGTGAACTATGGGTGAAAGGTGGGAATGTTTTCCGCGGTTATTTAAACAGACCAGAAGCAAACAAAGAAGTTCTAACTGAAGGGTGGTTCCATACCGGAGATATTGCTTATTTTGATGATGATGGTTTTCTTTTTCTGGTTGACCGAGCTAAAGATATGGTTCTCAGGGGTGGTGAGAATGTTTACTCAGCCGAAGTTGAAGCGGCTATATATAAACACCCATCAATAGCAGAAGCAGCTGTTTTTGCGGTTCCTGATGAGCGTTTAGGAGAAACTGTTGGAGTTGCCATCTATCTGATTCCGGAACAAACATGTTCAGCCCAAGAACTTAGAGATCATCTCAGTTCTCTGATAGCTTCATTTAAAGTTCCGGAGCATATTTGGTTTGTGGATGAAGCATTACCCAGAAACGCAAATGGAAAGTTCTTGAAACGAGAACTGCAAGAGAAACTTATCATTACGTGAAACTATTGAATGAGGAGGAGGTTAGATGAGTATTTATTTAGAAGGTGCTAAGGCCCCGGTTGAGAGTGAGATTACGGCATTTGACCTAGATGTCACAGGTGATATACCACAAGAACTCGAAGGAAGGTGGTTGCGTAATGGGCCGAATCCTTTCGGACCCGTAGATTCGAACTCCTATCACTGGTTTCTTGGCGACGGGATGATTCATGGTGTGCGTATTCGAGACGGGAAAGCTGAGTGGTATAGGAATCGTTGGGTTAGAGGCAAAGATTTGGCTGAAAAGCTTCAAGAGGAACCACCTCAAGGCGATAGTTTTGGAGGTTCGGGTTTTTCGCCGAATACTTCGGTGATTGGACACAGTGGAAAGACTTTAGCTTTAGTTGAAGCGGGAACTTCTCCTGTGTCTCTTACATATGATCTTGAAACTATAGGGTATGAAAATTTTGGTGAAACTTTACCCGGGGCGTTTAGCGCTCATACAAAGTTTGATCCATTTGAGAAAGAACTCCATGCAGTTTGTTATGCGTATCCAGACATTCTTGACCGTTTACAACATGTAGTTCTGGGTCCGGACAATCGGGTAAAAAAGGTTACCGATATACCTATTGAGGGCATGCCAATGGTCCATGACATGTCAATAACAGAAAAATACGTGGTTATTTATGATTTGCCCGTTTGCGTAGATTTAGATCTGGCTCTAGAGGGGGACCCTTTCCCATTGGCCTGGCAAAATGATCGACAATCAAGGATTGGACTTCTGCCTCGCGACGGTGAAGCTTCAGACATAGTTTGGTGTGAGGCGCCTAGATGCTATGTCTTTCACCCTGTTAATGCTTTTGAAGTCCAAGGTGGGCAGGACGATCAGAAGATAATTATTGACTTGTGCAGATATGAAAGGGTTTTTCAAAAAGACCTTAAAGGTCCGGCAGGCGACAGCCCTCCTCAACTTGTCAGATGGACAGTAGATGTAGAAAACAGAACTGTGAATGAAGAGATTGTTAGCGACTTGGCACACGAGTTTCCAGCTCACGACCCGAGAACCGTGGGTCGCAGACATCGATACACATACACAGCTCTTGGTTTTGACCTTGGACCCACTTATCGAACTGACATGGAAACCGGAGAAGTGGTTTTTCATGATCATGGAGAAGGGCGATTTGGTGGAGAGCCAATATTTGTACCTCGTGAAGGATCCACAAGCGAAGAAGATGGTTGGGTGTTGGTTTGCGTGAATGATCGTGTAGGTTCACCAGCAGAGTTGGTGATACTCAACGCCAATGACATTGAAGAAAAACCTGTAGCTAGAATCCATCTACCTCAAAGAGTTCCAGATGGTTTTCATGGAGCATGGGTTGCGGACACTGTGGTCTCACCAGATGAATAAAAATCACGCCCAATTCGAACGACAACAACTTTGCGATCTGTTTGACCTAGTCGGTCCCGATCACCCAACTTTGTGTGAAGGTTGGACCACGGCACATCTGGCAGCTCATCTGGTTCTGCGTGAAAACTCTATAAAAGCTTTTGGTTTGGTAATTCCCGGATACTTCGCTAAAAGACTTGCAAAAGCGACCCAACAACTCGCCCAAAATCAACCTTTTGAAAAATTAGTCGACAAGGTACGTTCAGGGCCGCCTTTCTATTTAAAGAGAGTTGACGAGACTATGAACCTTTTCGAATTCTTCGTCCATCACGAAGATGTCAGAAGAGGAGGAGAAGAGTTTACGCGCCGTGATGACATAGACGAACTCGATGATGCTTTGTGGGAGAGACAGGAAAGGTTCTCTAAACTTCTGGTCAGAAGATTGAAAGACGTCGACATAACACTTTTACGCACCTCAGGAGAAAAGATACATTTAGGTGGCGGAGGCAAGCCAGTAGTTTTGGAAGGTGCACCCAGTGAGATCGGGTTGTTCCTTTTCGGTAGACGTGAACACAGCGATATCAAATTAACAGGTGACCCCGAGGCAGTAAATGAAATTAAAACCGGGAAACTTGGTTAAACCTTTTTCGGTGTTAAATGATTAGTTGACAATTAATAGACCAGTCATATCAGGATGAAGGATACAGAAAAGCGGATAACTACCAGGTTTGGACGTGTCAATTTGAAAATTATCACCAGGGTTGAGAATACCAGAATCAAATTCCTCTAATTCTGGTTCATCTGGGGTTCCGGCACTGATTGTGTGCGGGACTGAGTCACTGTTATTGAAATAGACGCTTTGTCCTGCTTCAACTTCGATCGTTTCTTCGAAGGCAAAGTTTGAAACTAGAGACTGTTTAGCACCTTCAGGAAAATTTTCACCTTGTACTAAAAAACGTTCTTCCACAGTGTCTGAATCTCCGAAAGGAGCAATAGTTGGATTCCACATAGAGAAAACACCTAATTCATTGTCGTGCTCTGGGTGTGCCCAGGCATGCATCATCCAACCTATTGTTTCGTGAAAATTGCCACCGGAATTTTCACACTCCTCTTTAGGAACGAAAGTGTCGGTACCATTAGACCTTCCTCTGCAGAGATTCAGGTGTACGTGCCAATTGTCAAGATCACCGGTGAAACCTTTCGGGTGACTGGTGTCTCCTTGTGATGGAGGCAGAATAAAAGCACTACCAACTAACACCATTGGTTCTCCATCCCAGACACCATCACGGCATTGTCCGATAGCTCCATTTGGAAGTGTTCCATCAGCCAGTGCATAAAGAATTATTTCGGGTTCACCTGGATCGAATCCATTGCCAAAGATATCGGCTTTAATAAAGTGGGAACCCATGTTCGGAGTTTGGATTCGATCAGACAGGTAACCATTTTCACAAGCTTTATTGACATCTGCATGTTCGTCTAAGAACTCTCGAAGAGAATCAAGCTCCGATACAAGAGATGCCAGTTCTTCAGGAGAAAGACCCATTTCTTCTGGTATAGGAGAGTTTGATTCTGAGAGTTCTTTTAACTCCAAATATGAGCAGGGAAGACGCTCTTCCTGGCATCTGAATTGAGGACCTAGCGGACCTTCAACAAGAGTTGGCACCACGCCAGCTGAAGTTTGCCGGAAAACGTATCTTGTAAAACCGGGCGCACCTCCCGCAGATGGATCAAGATTTTCGGGCAATAGCCAGTCGCTGTCGGCTTGATTGAAACTCGCTGCTTCAGCGATGTATTCATTTAATTGCTCAACATTTTTAATCGTCAAAGGATCAAGTGTCGTAGTGGGCACTGAAGCTTCTGAGGTTGAATCTTCGGAAGTCATTTCAACAAAGAAAAGCTGGAATTCGACTATTGCTGTGTCCTCCACTGAAACCACTACAGGTGCTGAAGGTGCTTCGACTTCATAATCGCTTAAATTAACTTCGAATGTTCCAACTACAGTCATTATCGACCCGACTAGTTGAGCTTGGAAGTCAGCTTTAACCGGATTGGTTAAGCC
>DBFL01000057.1:40184-83659 GCA_002294285.1 Candidatus Neomicrothrix sp. UBA881 | reverse complement strand
TTAACAGTTAGAAAACCCGAAGCTGTTGACTCGATGGACCCGTTATCGGTGATTGGGATCGATTCTTCAAGCACAAACACCGCGTTGGGATGGGTGCTGGTATTCAGGGCACTTTGAACCTTAGAATCCCTCATAGATCTATCAGTTCGCAGTTTTGTTAAGTCGGCGACTATTTCAGTTCTTGAAAGGAAGCCTTTTTCAAATTCGATACTCCCATCAAGTTCAGGCGTTCTACCTACTGCTGTAACTTCCCCTATACCCCTAGCGAGTACTTCTTTGATTCTGAAACCAACAAAAGAACTTGTTGATTCATCGATCCCAAAGGATCCGATTGTTGTATCGACCATCCATGTTCCGGTGATTGCACCTATTTCATCTAACTCTAATTCGTCAGGAGTTTCCTGAGATTCTTCTTGTTCTAGCTGAGTTGTTGTCGTCTGAGCAAGGCTGGTTGTAGGCACAGTAGATTCAGGAACGGTGCTAGCAACTGTGGGTGTGGGCACCGCCGTAGTAGTAGAAGTATTTTGTGCAGCGGTTGCTATCTGTACTGCTGATTGTATATCTGGAGGCGGTGGGGCGTCATCGCGAATAAAAAACCACCAAATAGCCAGAATGGCACCAGCCGTTAAAGTGAGGATTGCTAGAATTAATTTTCGTTTCATATTTCAATTAGGTTTGTTGCTGATTACATCTTAAGAGATTAGAGACGGTGATCAACGAGTGCTTTAAATCAGAACGGAGAAAAAGTTGTGAATGACGAACTCCAAATTCGCTCTCAGAAAATAGCGGAGAGTAACGCAGCTTCAGTGGTGTATGCGACTACAAGATTTTTTTTACGACTTGTGCTCTGGTCATATCTGCGTGTCGAAGTAACTGGTAGAGAAAATCTTGCTGGAAAAGATGCAATCATCATGGCTCCTGTCCATCGTTCTAATTTAGATTCAATTCTCTTAGCTCCACTTTCTAGAAGGAGAATGAGAGCTTTGGCAAAAGAGAGTTTGTTTAAAATTCGACCCTTCGCATGGTATATCTCTGCATTAGGCGCTTTTCCTATAAGGAGGGGAAGCGCAGACCGTGAATCTGTCAAAACAGCTAGATCACTTTTAGAAAAAGGTGCCACGATGCTTGTTTTTCCTGAAGGCACGAGACAGGAAGGTAACAAAATTGGTGAACTCTTTGACGGTACCGCATATTTGGCGGCAAAAAGCCAGGTTCCGGTTGTACCAATAGGGATTTCAGGAAGTGAAAAGGCTATGGGCACAGGAAGTCGAATACCAAAGCCATACAAGGTTAGGATCTCGGTTGGTTCACCAATCCCACCACCTGAGCCGAATTCGAAACGCAGCTCATTGAGTGAATGGACAAAGCATTTTTCTGCAGAACTTCAAGCAATGCAGGATCAGGCATGTATGTAGTTTTGAAATTTTGATAAGCCCCTCAAGAGAGAAGTTAAATCTAAATGCAGAATAATTTGAAAAAAAACAAAGTTTTTCTTGGACGCGTCAGCTCTGTCACTGCGATTTGTTTGATGGCTCTTGCCCCGAGTGTAATAAAACTTTCGGAAATGGAAATTTTCAGACTTATTTTTTGGAGGCTTCTTATAGCAAGCTGTTTCTATCTAATTCTCTATATTTTCGCTGGACGAAAATTCTCTTCAAAAGAAATACGGTTCTCCCTCTTAGGAGGTCTAGTTTTCGGATTTCAATTAATCCTATTTTTCTCCTCGATACGCGAAACTAGTGTTTTAAATGCAATAGTCATTGGCTCGCTCCAACCTCTCATATTCTTATTCATAGCAACCCGTTTTTTTAATGAAAGACCCTCACGCTCAATTTATTACTGGTCGTTTTTAAGCCTCGCTGGTGCAGCTCTAACAATTCAAACAGGAAGAGAAGAGGGAGTCACCAGTTTTTCTGGCGATTTTTTGGCCTTTTTGGGAATGATAATTTTTTGCTTATATTTTGTAGTTAGTAAGAAAGCTCGAACCGAAATCGATTCCGTTCCTTATCAACTTTGGTTAACCATTTTTGCTTTGGTTCCCGTTTCTATAGCAGCCCTATCTATTGGGGAAGGGCTTTCACCTCCTCATGGAGAAGAATGGATACCTGTTCTAATCATTTCTTTGCTCCCCGGTACAGGGCATTTATTACAAAATTTTGCGCATGGTCACGTTTCACTTGTTTTAATGGGGTTAATAAATCTTCTGGCAGTAGCAATTGTTCCTCTCTACGCTTGGTGGTTGCTGGGAGAGAAGCCCGGTTTAATCCAATTCTTTGGAATTGTTTTGGTGATAGGAACTTTGGCGATGGTAGTAAGTCGTCCCACAAAACAACTTACTGGAATCGGTTAGATGAATAAGGGGTTAATACAAGCTGTAGGTGCGTATACCATCTGGGGTATTTCTCCAATTTTTTGGAAAGGTCTATCAGAAATTTCAGCAATGTATTCGCTAGCGCACCGCATTTTTTGGACTTTCGCGGTTATGGCACTTATCCAAACTCTAAGACGTTCGTGGCCACAATTCAGAGAACAAAACTTAAGTAGACGCTCACGTTTTATAGGAGTCGTATCATCATTGCTAATTGGCACAAATTGGCTTGTTTGGGTATGGGCCATGAATGTAGATCGTGTCGTTGAAGGAAGTTTGGGTTATTTCATTAACCCTCTGGTGAGTGTCTTTCTGGGTGTAGTTTTCCTAGGCGAGTCACTACGTCGCAATCAATGGTTAGCGGTAATTTTGGCTGCAATAGGTGTTACATGGTTAACATTTTCTGTTGGTTCATTACCATGGGTCTCTTTAGTCTTGGCTGGCACATTCGGTTTGTACGGACTTTCAAAAAAACTAACGGAACAAAGCCCAATGAATGGCTTAACATCCGAAATGTCAGTATTGGTTATACCCGCATTGATTTATTTCTTCTTTCGCACATTTGACGGGACAGAAACATTGTCAAAAGCAAGTTCAACTGAACTGCTGTTATTAGTTGCCAGCGGTCTTTTCACCGCAGCTCCACTTTTGCTGTTTGCAAATGCAGTTAAAGAGGTCCCATTAAGCATTATCGGTTTGCTGCAGTTTTTGGCTCCAACAGCACAGTTTCTTCTCGGAGTGCTGGCTTACGATGAGAATTTCGACATGATGCAGTTAGTCGGATTCATTATTATTTGGTCCGCTTTAATAATTTTTGTCACCGATAGCTTCAGGTCATCGAAATCTTCACTTTAGGAGAAGCTAGTGAGAGCTAAGTCCAGCTAACACTTCTTCGGCAAAAGGACGGATCTCTGATTCGATTTTACTTTTACTAATAGAACGAGAAGAGATTACATTTGCTCCTTTTGACTCCAAGAAGTTAGCGAATTTAGATGCTGCTTTTCCAGGGTTAACAGCATGCGTCATAAAAGCGACAACAGTTTTACCCCAAAGAGGAGGGATTGTATTCAACTTTCCTATATCGCCAGGACGGTGACCGAAAAGAATTAAACCGTCTACCCAAGTTCCAATAAAAATAAGATCAGCATTTGCCAGTTCTTTGAAATCAAGGTTCTCTGTCGATCTGACAGTTACTTTGTTTTCCGGTGAATTGACTGCACCACCTAGAAGTTCCGCAGCTTTTTTTGTATTACCAGAACGGCTTTGATGTATTACAACAATGTTCATCTGCAAAACCTTTCATATCCATCTATGGTGGGAAGCACCAGTTGAAACTAATGCAGTAAAAGTGTATCAACTGGTATAGCTGCAAAATAGGGGTTTAAATGGGCAAATTAGAAAAAAAAGTCACATTAATCACTGGCGCTGGCTCAGGAATAGGTAAAGCCACGGCTAAAAAGTTCGCTGATGAAGACGCAATTGTCATAGTCCAAGATTTTGACAAAGAGTCTGCGGAGGAGGTTGCTGGTGATCTTAAGGGCCAGGGACATTTAGCAATTGGTGGTGATGTTTCAAATGAGGAAGAAATGAAACATGTTTTCTCTGAAGTTGCGGACAAATATTCAAGTCTCGATGTTCTGGTAAACAATGCAGGAATATCAGGTGGTCCAGAGGGTTTGAGTAGCATCACATATGAATCGTTTATGAGGATGCTCGAGGTTCACATCGGTGGAACTTTCATTTGCACACAAGCTGCTTTACCACTGATGAGTGAAGGAGGATCTATAGTCAATCTTTCAAGTATTGCCGGATTGGCTGGATGGGGTCCTGTGCATTATGCATCAGCGAAAGGCGCAATTTTAGGCTTTACTAGATCTTCTGCTCGTGAATTAGGAGGACTTGGCATACGAATTAATTCTGTGGCTCCAGGGGTCGTAGAAACACCTATGACAGAAGAGTTAGACGATTCTTTGTTGTCTCCATTGGTAATGATGACTCCACTAGGACGTATTGGACAAGCAGATGAAATTGCTTCAACAATTCTTTATTTGGCAAGTGACGATAGTTCTTTTGTTACGGGTCAATGGATTTCGCCAAATGGAGGATTGATAACGATTTAGGAGGTTGTCCTCGCAACTAGGTCAATCAATACTCTTACAATCTGATCAGGTTGATCTTCTTGAACGAAGTGGCCTGCATTAGCCACGGTTGTGTGGGGTTGACCGGAAGCGCCTGAGATTCTTGATGTAAAAGCTTTTTCACCACCACGAGTAACAGGGTCTTGGTCACTGAAAGCACAAATCACAGGGTTTTCAAAGTTTTCAAGCTCTTGCCATGCTTCTTTATTAGCAGGTGCAGAAGGATCGTTTAACGAAGTAGGTACTAGAGAAGGCCAAATTCTTGCCCCTTCTTTGAATGAATCGTCTGGGAAAGGCGCGTTATATGCATCAATTATTTCTGGTTCCAAGTCAGTTAGACAACCTCCATTGATGATGTTTCCGATTGGAAAGTTTTCTGCTGTTTGTGAAAATTTTTGCCAAGCTAGGAAAGCTTCTGTCGGTGTGCCACTTCCATCGGGAAGTCCTGTATTAGATAAAACGAGACCCGAAAAACTGGTTGGGTTAGCAGCCACTAAACGCAGTCCGATTAGTCCTCCCCAATCCTGTCCAAAAAAGAACATATTCTCTGGTGAATTTTGTTCTAACCATTTTTGCATCCACATGACATGACGTTCATATGTGTAGTCGGTTTGGTTAGAAGGTTTGTCAGACTTACCGAAACCAACTTGATCAGGCACTAGAGATCGGATTCCGGCATCTGCAAGACCGGACATTATTTTTCTGTAGAGGAATCCCCAAGTCGGTTCACCATGTAAAAGAAGAACCGTGGGGCCATCGGATGGACCTGATTCAGCATGGTGTATTCGTAGTGTGCCTCCATCACCATCTGGCACTTCAGAGTAGTGAGGTTCATAAGGCCAATCGGGGAGATTTTCAAATTGTTCTTCGGGAGTTCTTAATGTTTCCATGATTAACCGATAAGAGAGTTAAGAGCTTGATCGACCTTTCCCTTTCTATCTAGAGGTGCCGCATCAAGTGAGTTTATCCAAGTCAAACTTACGTAGTCATTCATGACTGCACCAACGTCAGTTTCAACTGGTTGAGTTACCGGATCACCCCA
Organism: Candidatus Neomicrothrix sp. UBA881; assembly: GCA_002294285.1. Lineage (GTDB taxonomy): Bacteria > Actinomycetota > Acidimicrobiia > Acidimicrobiales > MedAcidi-G1 > MedAcidi-G1. The sequence goes on along the minus strand of DBFL01000057.1, from coordinate 78,111 downwards.
AGACATTTCGACTCTGTATGAGTTTTCATGTCCAGGTTTGGGTTCTAATTTGGCGTTTTTCATTGAACGTGTTGAACGTTTCGCTACTTCTGTGTATCTCCAGCCTTTTAGTTCATTGAGCTTTTTGTTCGGAACATTTATGTTTAAAACTGCTGGTTCTTCAGGGGGGTCTGAAATAACTGCGCCAACAGCTGTTTTGGCGACCTCAGCAGCGGTATCCCAAAGTTGGTTTTTTAGAACTTCTTCAATCCCTTGACCTTCTACACCCCAGCCTGTGACCGCCTGACTTACAGCGACACCTGTTATACCGGCATTTCTGGCAGTAAATGCAGCACCGATAGTTCCAGAGTGGTAAATCGAGTTACCGACATTGCTGCCGGGGTTGATTCCGGAAACCACCAGATCAAAAGAGTCCTCAAGGACCCCTCTTGTCGCATACATAACACAAAGGGCAGGTGGTCCACTGATTGCCCATGCTTTTTCAATATCGTCAATTTTTACTTGATGAACTTCTGGTCTTGAAATATGAAGTGCACCTATAGCAGCTCCAGCGCCAGAATATTCTTGATCTGGAGCAGCAACAGTTATTTCACCGAAGTCAAGTAATGAGCGGGCAAGGACATGGAGTCCCACTGAATCAATTCCATCATCATTGGTGACCAGTATTTTCACATTCACGACCATACCTATACGAACTGTTGTTTAGGTTAAAACTTTAAGTTCTTTGCAGTAAAAGTAAGATTTTTGCAAAAGTTGATTAATTTCTCTTACGAATTTTCTTCATTTCTTAGTTTTTCTTCAAGTGATTCCCAAAGTTTCATCAACTCAGAAGCTTTGTCTTTTGCAGTTTCATATTCTGAAACCAAAGACTCAGCTTCTTTCGGATTTTTGAAAAGTTCAGGTTCGTTAAGTTTTTCTTGTATCTCCAGAAGAGAAGCTTCTGCTTTTTCCCATTTCTTTTCAATTTTTGTTAGCTCACGTCTCAATTCGCGGTTCTCGTCTTTGGATTGTTTTGCTTTTGTTTGAAGATTTCCTGTGGCTGTACCTGACCTTAGCTCTTTGGGTGCCGGATTTATTATCCGATCAGGCACGCCGATGTGCCATGTCGCTTTGGAATCGCGTACCTCTAGGAGATTGTCTGCAACAGATCTGATGAGGTGACGGTCATGCGTTATCAGCACCACCGTGCCCGGGTAAGCGCTTATAGCATCTTCAAGTACGTCGCAACTGGGCAGGTCGAGGTGGTTAGTTGGTTCATCTAGGATTAATAGGTTTACAGGTATGCATAGAGCTTTAGCGAGGGCTAAACGTGTTTGTTCCCCTCCAGAAAGATCTGATACAAGTGAGTCAACTAAATCACCTCTAAATCCGAAAGAAGCAAGATACGTTCTAATGTTCCTGCCTGAATCTTCGATTTTTGGAATAGTGCGAAGTTCCTCCAGTACTGTTTTTTTTGGATCGAGAACTTTGGCTTGCAGTTGATCAAACCAAGACATGTCGACGTTCTTTCCCCGAAAGATTTTCCCGTCGGTCTGTTTTAGCTCTCCAGTAATTAGCCTTACCAGAGTTGTTTTTCCAGCGCCATTAGGTCCAACTACAGCTACAGTTTTTCCTCTCTCTATAGTGAAAGTCAGACCATCTAAAATGGTTTCTTTTTCATATCCTGCACTTACTTTTTCGAACTCCACAACAACTCGAGAAGAGCGACGTGGTTCTGGGAAATCAAAGTTTGTTTTTGGATCGTTTTCTTTTTCAATGACTATTTTCTCGAGCTTTTCCAGAGCTTTTATTCGACTTTGCACTTGTTTAGCTTTTGTAGCTTTATATCTAAAACGTTCGATGAACCTTTCGGTATCGGAAATTTCCTTAGCTTGATGAGAAGCCAAAGCTTTTTGCTGGTTGATACGTTCTTCTCTAGAGACGACAAACTCTGCAAAGCTGCCAGAATATTCAGTTGCACGTCCCGATGAAAGTTCAATGATTTTATTTGCGATGCCATCTATAAAATCTCGATCGTGACTCACAAATAACAAACCGTTATGCCATTTTTCTAAATAGCTTTCTAGCCAAGTAACACTGTCAACATCCAAGTGGTTAGTTGGTTCATCGAGAATTAGCAGATCGGGTTTGGACAGCAGTAGTCGCGCTAAGGCGACGCGCATTTGCCAACCACCAGAGAGTTGGTTAACAAAACGATTGTGATCTTGAGAGTTGAATCCCAGTCCAGAGAGAAGTCTGTGTGCTTCGGCTTCAATTGCATATCCACCTATTTGTTCAAACCTTGACTGAGCTTCCCCGAAGCGGGAAATTAGGTCAGCTTTTTGATTCCCAGTCGAATCTTCTAGTTCAGCACTTAATTTTTTGATCTGTATTGCTAATTGGTTAATGTCTTCCGCTCCTGACAGCACTTCCTCTAGAACGCTTTTACTTTGAGTTGATTTCAGTTCCTGAGGGAGGTAGCCGATTCTCATTTCTTGCGGTTTGTGTATTTCTCCTGCATCAGCCTCCTGAAGTCCAGTTAATATTTCCAGCAAAGTAGTCTTACCGGTTCCGTTACTGCCAATAAGAGCAACGCGACGTCCGGAACCTAGCTGGAGAGAGACATTCTTGAAAAGTGTCCTTGGTCCAAAAGACTTAGTTAATCCTGAGGCAGTTAGCACACGTGAGAGACTACATCTTTATGTAATGGAAGTAGCAGTATGGTTAGTTGCCTGTTGGATTCCATCTAACCACCGCGGCTGCTGATGTCATACCAGCCCCAAATCCTACAAGTAGCAGTAAGTCGTCTTCATTAACACGACCAGATTCCACCGAATCAATTAGTGCTAGAGGGATAGAAGCTGCAGAAGTATTTCCTGTTTTATCCATTACAAGGGCAGCTTTTTCTTGATCGATCCCAAGTCGCTTCATTGCTGTATCAATAATTCGGACATTTGCTTGGTGTGGTACAACAAGTGAAATGTCATCGCTTTTCACTCCGGCTTTTTCCATAGCTGTATTAGCAGCATTTTCCATCGCAATTACAGCACGTCTGAATACTTCTTGACCATGCATGACTATTTTGCCTCCGTGGTCACAATAGAGAAGGTCCGCTGCGGATCCGTCGGCCATAAGATCCCATCCGAGAAAGCATGGTTTTTCTGATGTTCTTTCGATCACCACTGCTCCAGCACCATCACCAAATAGGACACAAGTAGAACGGTCCTCCCAGTCGGTGAATGTGCTTAAGGAGTCACTTCCTATAAGTAGAATTTTTTCCATTCCACTATCGGAAAACTGCATTGCAGTTACAAGTCCGTAAACGAAACCGGAACATGCAGCATTCAGATCAAAGGCACCACATGACAAGCCGAGATTATTTTGAACTATTGAAGAAGTTGCAGGTACAACTTTGTCTGCTGTTGTAGTAGCGAGAATAAAAAGATCTATTTCCTCAGGTTTAATACCAGCCTTTTCCAATGCTGCTCTACCAGCATTGGTGGACATTTCGCTAACTTTTCCATCAATATGACGCGTGGAAATCCCGCTTCTTTCTCTAATCCACTCGTCTGAAGTGTCAACCATTTGTGAAAGTTCATCATTTGTAAGGATTCTCTCGGGAAGGTCAATCGCCCATCCTGTAATTCTTCCAAATGCCATTTTTGAACCCCTCAAAAAATTTTATTCAAATGACTTGTAATAAAGGTAGCGCTTAAAACCATAAAGATGTGTTTATCTCTTTTTTGCGACTAAGGTCAGGCAGTTATGAATGACCATGAAATAGCAGGTCTTTTAGCAAGAGAAGCCGGTGAGTTGCTTTTAGAGTTGAGAGAAAAAGCCGTCGAGAAAGGAATTTCTGGGTACCAGTTGCAGTTAACAGCTGACCGAGAAGCGCATCTCCACATAAGTAGACGGCTTAGTGAACTTTGTCCTGAAGATTTTTTATTGTCAGAGGAAGGGCGCGATGACAAGGCTCGTTTGGGAGCTGAAAGAGTGTGGATTGTTGACCCTCTAGATGGAACACAGGATTATGGACGAGTAGGAAGTGTGGAATGGGCAGTTCATGTTGCTTTGGTTGAAGGTGGTCAGCCTTCGGCAGCAGCAGTCAATTTGCCCGCTATAGGAACTCTCTATGGGACACTTCAGATTCCTACAAAACAAGACTCTGTTAATGATCCTCCGATTGTCATTACGAGTCGTTCACAGTGGGGTGAGGCAGAAGCCGTCGCAGCATCTGTAGGTGGTGTTGTGCATTCAGTAGGTTCTGCTGGAGTTAAGGCTATGGCAGTTGTGGGCGGATCTGCTGATATTTACGTTCATCCTTCAGGTTTGTACGAATGGGACGTATGTGCTCCGGCCGCAGTAGCAATCGCAGCAGGTTTGGATGTTAGTGGAGTGGATGGTTCCCACTTAACTTATAACAAAGAGCGACCAGTGGTTCCTGGACTTTTGATAAGTAAACCGGAGTACACGGCGGTTGCTCTGGAAACATTACGCTATTGAAAACTTTAATTAAGTCAATTTTCACGATATTGTGGTGGTTCCTACATTAGAAAACGGTTTGAATCCGTTACTGTCCCGCAACTGTGTTCCTCATTGAGGTAAGTCAGACCTAAGGGTAGGAGAAAATAGTAAAACCATAAGTTCCCGAGGAGGAGCGGTTAAGAATGAAGTTTTTCTTTTCTCTACCGTGCTTTAAGGGAGGAGGAAAATGAAGTTGAAATTTTTTTTGTTGGTAAGCGTTTTTTCGCTTTTAGGCATTTCTTGTGCTTCTGATGGAGGGACGGAACAAGTCCCAGTTTCAGGCGGTTCTTCTATCGAAATCGCAGAGAATATTATTTCTCTTTCGCCAACAGCTACCGAAATACTATTCGCTATAGGCGCTGGTAGTCAGGTTGTCGCGGTTGATGATCAATCGAATTTTCCTGAAGAAGCTCCAATGACATCTCTTTCTGGATATACCCCAAACATTGAATCTATTGCTGAATATCAACCTGATCTTGTAGTTGCCTCATATGACCCAGGTGATCTTGTTGCAGGACTTGAGGCACTGGGAGTTAAAACTCTACTTCAACCGGCAGCATCTTCTATGGAAGACACTTATTCACAAATAAATGAGTTGGGCTTATTAACCGGGCATGAGTCAGAAGCTGACCAATTAGTTGAGAGCATTAAATCAGATTTGGATGAAATATCTTCAAACAAATTAGGAGATGGTCTTTCTTATTACCATGAAATTGACAACACTTTTTATTCGCCGACTTCAAAGACATTTTTAGGCAAGCTTTATTCGCTTCTTGGTCTTTCAAATATTGCTGATCCTGCTATTGAAGGCGGATTTGGATGGCCGCAGCTATCTGCAGAATTTATAATCGATGCAGATCCAGATCTTATTTTCTTAGGAGATGCCGATTGGGGTGAATCTGCTGAAACTGTTGCTGCTAGACCAGGTTGGGGCTCCATGACGGCTGTAGTGTCAGGTCAAGTGATACCAGTAGATACAGACACTTCGGGGCGTTGGGGGCCACGAGTAGTAGATTTCCTTACTTCTGTTCGTGCCGAAATTGAGAAGATTTTAGGCTAACGAAATGCCAGTGAAATAAGGTGAGTTCTTTCATTGATGATAAGGATTTCGTTGTAAAACCAACTTCATTAAAAAAGACGCAACTGTTCTTTGCTTTAGTTTCAGTAGCAGCCGCCGCTCTGGCAGGTTTAGTTTTTGGTCCTGCAGATCTCGGTTTCACAGCTGTCATCGAAGAGTTATTGAACAAGTTGCCCTTAGTTGACCTGGATTCAGGTTTGAGTTCCAGGCAGCAAGCAATACTTCTTGAAATTCGCCTTCCAAGGGTGGTTTTAGGCCTATTAGTGGGTTCCATGCTGGCCACAGCAGGAGGTGCCTATCAGGGGGTTTTTAGAAACCCATTAGCAGATCCTTATCTTCTGGGAGTTGCTGCTGGTGCAGGATTTGGAGCAACGATTGCAATAGTTTCAGGCGTAGGGGATGGGTTAGGCTTTCTTGACCCTGTGCCGTTAGCAGCTTTTGCGGGAGCACTAATTGCAGTAGCTCTGACATACACGGTTGGTGGAAGTCGCGGAATGTTGGACCAAGTAACAAGTCTTGTTCTAGCTGGAGTTGCTGTAGCTAGTTTTTTTACAGCAGTTCAAACATTCGTCCAACAACGCGAATCAGAAACTATACGCCAAGTTTATTTCTTTGTTTTAGGTCAGTTAAGAACAGCTGGTTGGGATGAGGTTACCCTGCTAGCCCCTTACACTCTCATTTGCATCACTGTGATTTTTCTGGCAAGAAGGCGCTTAGATGCTTTGACCGTAGGAGATGAAGAAGCCGGCTCTTTAGGTTTAGATGTGAGACGTATGCGTTTGATTACAGTAATTGCTGCTTCTCTAGGCACAGCAGCTGCAGTTGCTGTAAGTGGGCTTATTGGATTTGTAGGTGTGATAGTACCACACACAATTCGTCTGATTTTTGGAAGTAGTTACAGAGTCATAATCCCTATGACGATTTTTTTAGGTGGAGCGTTTCTAGTCATAGCTGATTTAGTTGCTCGGTTAATCCTCCAACCAGCAGAAATACCAATTGGAGTTGTGACAGCTTTCCTCGGTGCACCTTTCTTTGTTGTAATTCTAAGAACGGCTTGGAAAAACTCATGAAGGCGATTGATTGCAAGAATGTTTCTGTGGTTCTTGGAAACCACGAAGTGTTGAAAGGAATTGACTTTGAATTAGAGGTTGGAGGTTGGACAACTATTGTTGGCCCCAATGGTGCGGGTAAGAGTACTTTGATAAGAGCATCGGGTGGAATTATTGAATCATCGGGAACCATAAAGATTGTCGGCAAAAATATCGAGGAACTAAACCACAGACAATTAGCGAAGTCTGTTGCTGTTGTTTCACAGAAACCGATTATTCCAATGGGGATGAGAGTTATGGATTATGTCTTGTTGGGGAGAATCTCGCATTTGGGATTTTTCGAATCCGAAAGAGAACAAGACATCAACGCTGCAGTATTAGCACTGAAATCTTTAGACGCTTTACACCTAGTAGACAGGTTTGTAGGGACACTCTCAGGAGGTGAGAAACAACGTGTTGTGGTTGCAAGGGCACTAGCACAGGATTGCCCAGTGTTGTTACTGGATGAACCAACAACAGCTCTAGATATGGGTCACCAGCAAGAAACGCTAGAACTTATCAATCAGTTGAGATTCGACAGGAACTTATCAGTTCTGTCAACTATGCATGATCTAACTCTTGCAGGTAGATACAGCGAGCATCTAGCGATGCTTGTAGAGGGAAAGATTGTTGCTGAAGGGTCCGCAGAAGAAGTCCTAACAGAGCCGTTGGTCTCCCTTCACTATGGTGCACGTGTAAGAATCATTGAAGATAAAGAAGGACCAATTGTAGTTCCCTTGCCGAAATGATTTTTTTTGACCTGACTGTTCCACTAGCTTATTGAAAGGTTTTAGGAGGATTTGTGGCAGTTGAAGATATCAAAAAAAAGAGTATAGAAATTTTCGGTAAAAAAATGTCCTATGTGGAGATCGGTGAGGGTGATCCGATCGTTTTCCTGCATGGCAATCCAACTTCATCTTATTTATGGAGAAACATCATCCCTTTTGTATCCCAAATGGGAAGATGCATTGCGCCTGATTTGATCGGTCAGGGGGACTCAGAAAAACTAGACAATACAGATGCTGGTTCTTACCGGTATATAGAGCATCGACAATATCTTTTTGAGTTGCTGGACCAAATTGGAGTTACCTCGGACGTAACGTTCGTAATTCATGATTGGGGATCAGCTCTTGGTTTTGACTGGTCTATGCAAAACCCAGATTCTGTAAAGGGCGTTTGTTACATGGAGGCAATAGTGAAACCTTTTGAATCTTGGAACGACTGGCCAGAGAATGCCCGCGGAATTTTTCAAGGTTTTCGTTCTGAATCCGGAGAGGAGATGGTTTTAGAAAAAAATCTATTTGTTGAAGGAGTTCTACCATCAGCGATCCTAAGGGATTTAGAAGAAGAAGAGATGGCTGAATATAGGCGTCCTTTTGTAGAACCCGGCGAAACACGACGACCTACTCTTACTTGGCCACGAGAAATCCCAATCGAGGGTTTTCCTGAAGACGTAACAGAAATAGTCTCCTCTTACGCAAAATTTATGACGGAGTCATCATTTCCAAAGTTATTTATAAACGCAGAACCTGGAGCCATATTAGGAGGCCAACAAAGGGAGTTTTGTCGCAAATGGCAAAACCAAACAGAAGTTACCGTAGCCGGAAACCATTTTATTCAGGAAGACTCACCTGAAGAGATAGGGGAGGCATTGGCTTCTTGGTATTCAAGTATTTAGGTGAGTTTCACCGGTGTTGAAACTTCTGAAAAGAAATCACCACCCTTGTCATCCATCACAATAAAGGCGGGAAAATTTTCAACTTCTATTTTCCATACAGCTTCCATGCCCAGCTCTGGGTAGTCAATGACCTCTACTTTGCGAATTGATTCAGTTGTTAAGCGCGCAGCAGGTCCACCTATAGAGCCAAGATAGAAACCACCATGCAGAGAACAAGAATCAGAAACCTGTTGTGAACGGTTACCTTTGGCAAGCATAACTAGGCTCGCTCCTTTAGATTGGAACTTTTCTACGTATGTGTCCATACGGCCTGCAGTAGTTGGACCAAATGAACCTGAAGCGTAGCCTTCAGGAGTTTTCGCTGGACCTGCATAGTAGACCGGATGATCTACAAGGTATTCAGGCATTGGCTCACCAGAATCTATGCGCTTAGCGATAGCCGCATGGGCAACGTCTCTTGCCACTACTAAAGTTCCGGTCAACGCCAAGCGTGTCTTAACAGGGTATTTGCTTAATTCGGACCTTATTTCTTCCATAGGTCTGTTTAAATCGATTGGGACGACATTGCCTGAGAGTTCATCTTCAAGTGTTTCAGGCAGGAAACGTGCCGGATCTTCTTCAAGTTGCTCTAAAAAAATGCCATCAGATGTTATCTTGCCTAAAGCCTGTCTGTCAGCCGAACATGAAACGGCTACACCTACAGGGTTTGATGCTGCATGGCGGGGAAGTCGAATAACTCTTACATCATGACAGAAATATTTGCCACCAAATTGAGCGCCTATGCCAAATTCTCGTGTCAAATCTAAAATTTTCTGCTCCCATTCAAGATCCCGAAACCCATGTCCGCTTTCGCTTCCCTCAGTTGGTAGATGATCCAAATAGCGGGCGGAGGCATATTTTGCCACCTTCAGATTGAATTCTGCAGAAGTTCCACCAATCACGACCGCCAAGTGGTACGGCGGGCATGCTGCAGTTCCCAAGGTTCGCAATTTTTCATCAAGAAAACCGATTAAGCGATCGGGTTCTAATAAAGCTCGAGTCTCTTGAAAGAGAAAACTTTTGTTAGCCGATCCGCCTCCCTTTGCCATAAAAAGAAATTTGTACGAGTCACCTGGAACGGCTTCAATTTCTATCTGTGCAGGTAAATTTGTTCCGGTATTGCTCTCGGTGAACATATCTAAGGGAGCAAGTTGAGAGTATCTAAGGTTTGAAGTCGTGTAGGTGTCATAAACACCTTCGGAAATAGCTTTCTTGTCATCTATCTCGGTCAGAACCTGCTGTCCTTTTTTAGCAGCGATAAGAGCGGTACCAGTATCTTGGCAAGAAGGCAGTACACCTCCAGCGGAGATATTTGCGTTATGAAGCAGCTCAAGTGCTACGAAACGATCGTTTTCTGAAGATTCTGGATCTTTTAGTATTTCAGCCAGTTGTGATAGATGACTAGAGCGGAATAAGTGCGCTATGTCGCGCATGGCTGTTGAGGTTAGGAGTCGTATGGCTTCTCGTTCAACTTTAAGAAAATTTCTACCATCAGGTCCTTCTAAAGTTGATACTCCTGAATTTCCCAAATATTTGAATTCTGTTGTCTCATAAGGGTCGCTTAAAAGAGGAAGAAGGTCTGTGTATTCAAATTCTGGGTGTTGTTCTTCTGCCATATCTCCAAACTACCTCTTCATGAGGTAATAGTCAGTTGATTAAAAGGCGATATTTGTCTTATGCAGCTGAAAAGTCTGCAGCTATTTGATCCCACATGGAAGAATCACTAGATGATCCAAGCGAGTAAAAGGCCATTCTGTCGACAACATCGCCGTATCTTTCAATAACACCTGGAGCTATCTTTTCAGGTTCTCCGACAACTGCGAAGGTTTGCAACATTTCATCATCGATAATTGTGCCCATTTCTTGCCATGCGCCTTCTTTTGACATTCTGTTAAGTTCATCTTGAGCGTCACCCCAGCCATGAAGGTCAAGAACTGGACGATACGCAGGTGTGGAACCGTAGAAAGCTATCTGTTGACGAATAGCTGCCGCAGAATTTTCGATGGTTTTTTCATCTTTTCCGGTTACCACAAAGCCAGGTCCAACAATTTCGAAAGAATCTAAGCTTCGCCCTGCTTTGTCTAAACCGCGTTGCACTGCCGGAATAGTGACTTCCTTTAAGTAGCGTTCAGTGCTGAAAGCATGGCAGATGATTCCATCACACACCTCTCCGGCAACTTCCGACATCAGAGGGCCAACTGCGGAGATAAATATTTTAGGGTGACCGTAGCTACTAGGTCCCGGATTGAAAAAAGGTGACATTAGCGTATGTGTGTAAAAGTCGCCTCGGAAGTCTAATTTTGAACCATCCTGCCAAGAGTCCCAGATTGCCCGAATTGCAGCAACCATTTCTCGCATCCGAGCTGCGGGCTTTGACCATTCCATAGAAAATCTTTTAGTTATGTGTGGCTTTATTTGAGTTCCAAGTCCAAGGATGAAACGTCCCTTACTGTAGTTCTGCAAGTCATAACCAATATTTGCGAGAATCATTGGGTTGCGCGCAAACGCTACAGCAATTGAGGTTCCTAGTTCTATTCTTTCAGTATGTTCTGCGGCGATCATATGAGGAAAGAATGGGTCGTGACTTGTTTCTGCAGTCCATGCACCTGAATATCCTTTGGCTTCAAGTTGTTTTGCAGAGTCAATAATTGGCTGGAATCCACCTTCCAGCGAGGTTGGGAATGCGGCTCCTAGGCCGCCGTCAATCTTCATAAGTATGACCGTAGCGCAATGAAATAGAATTTTTGAAGTTTTATTGAATTTAGCTTGAGAATGTCGACCTAAACTCTTGATGTGGCACTAGAACCGAAAATGAGCGATGAGCTGCATCTTTTAGCGTCTAGAAGACTAAGAGCAGCTGGTATGCGTTACAGCAAATCTCGTAAAGCAATTGTAGAAGTTTTGGCAAAGGCGGGAAGACCTTTGACACTTGATGAAGTTTTGGCTTTCAAAGGGGAAAACGATTTGGCACAGAGTTCTGTTTACCGAAATGCGACGGAACTCGTAGAAGCTGGTGTTGTGAAGCGTTTAGCCTCAGGTAATGACCATAACCGTTTTGAACTAGACGATTCAATAATTGGACACCACCATCATTTCGTATGTTCGATTTGTGGGAGCATTGAGGACGTTGAGGTGCCTGAGTATTTCGAAAAAGAGATCCTTGAACTGGAAGCAGAATTAACGAAAAAGGGATTTTTAGTTGAAGGTCACACGTTGGACTTACAAGGCCGTTGTCAAAAGTGTTCCTAGAAATAGCAGGTAATTTTGTTTCTTAAACGTAACGCAGCTCGGGTTGTTCTTCTTGATAGCCAAAAAAGAATTTTCCTCGTTAATGCTGAAGATCCTATAGATCCTTTCAAAGATCCGTGGTGGGAAATCCCAGGTGGAGGTGTAAGCAGAGGAGAAGATAGTGCTGTTGCCGCAGCTCGTGAACTTTATGAAGAAACAGGCATTGAGTCTATTGATATGGGACCTGTTATATGGACTCAACATGTGCAATTCACCTTTGGTGGTTATTTCTTCGACAGTTATGAAAAAATCCATGTTGCATGGTGTGAAGGAGGTGAATACCAACCTAAGCATTTAGAAGCCTTAGAAGCAGCTGCCTTTTTAGGTGCGAAATGGTGGGATGTAGGTGACCTTCTTGAGTCAGACGAACCGGTATTACCTACCTTGCTTAGAGAACATATAACTCCGATAGTTTCGGGAGATCTTCCTTCTGAACCGATCGATATTTCTCCTATCAAGTTGGAGGAATCATAGTTTGAATTGGAACTATCGGTTTTGTTCTCTTTCATCTTTTTCCGCGCCTCTAACTGCATAGTGCAGCAAAATTGATGGCGCTAAAACTACAGATCCTGCTATCAAAAGAGCAACTAAAGTCGTGGCCACCAGATTAGTGAATTCGACAGTAAGCCCTATAGCGAAGATTATGAGAGAAAGGAAAAAAATCGAGTACCCAATCTTCCTACCTGTATTGGCGATAATGGAGGCTTGTTTGCGACGTATTTCAAGTGAATTTAAATCATCCGAGTTTTTCATTTTTATTCCTTAGAACCACGAGCTGTGCCTATAAGCTCCTCATCATTTTTAAATACATAACAGTGAATTCCCCTGAAGCGAGCTTTGGGGTCTTCAAAGTTTGTTCGGTTTGGAGTCAGAAAACCTAATTCAAGTTCAGATAATTCGTAAATTTCTCCAACAAAATTTTCAAATTCTTCGTAGCAAACCGAAGTCGCAAAAGTTTGCATCTCCTGATCTCCCGGCCAAGGAGCTCCAGCTCCAGCTGGGTGTTCGACTCTGAGAAAAATTTCATGCTGGTGCGGTCCTTCACATGGAACTTTTGTGTCGATCTCGACTAAGCGCTCTGTGTTGGTCCAGGAGTAATGATTAAAGCAGTCGTTTGACGAGAGATTGTGCACATTAACGACTTCTCCTATCCAGTCAGGCACAGATTTTGAAGTTACTGTTGGCTTCACTTCAACAGCGCTGGTTGTAGTGTTGACCTGTGCGGTTTGGCTAACTTCTTCAGTTGTTTCCGAACAGGCAACGGCAAAAAAAACTGCAGACAAAAACAAAGCTGAAAAATTGCTTTTTCTCTTTCGAAAAGAGATTAATTTAAACACAAGACAAGGTTAGGGGGCAGAGTCGATCTGGCGCTACCGTGGGCTCGTGTCTGTTGTAAAACTTGATGGCTTAGTGGCTCTTCTGGAAGGTTTTCCAGCTTTAACAGGGGTTGATCTTCATGTTGAAGCTGGTGAAATAATTTTTGTCAAAGGCCCTAATGGAGCCGGAAAAACAACCTTGCTCCACCTGTGTGCAGGACTCATACAGCCAAAAGAGGGAAACGGTTCGGTAATGGGGCATGATCTATGGTCAGAAAGAACTGAAATCAGGAAAAAAGCCGGACTTCTTTCACATGGCACTGGTCTTTATGGAGATCTGACGGTTCTGGAAAATATTGTTTTTTGGACTCAGATTGCAGGAGTTGAAAAGTCAGAAATTGAAAACCGTATTTCATGGGCTTTGAAAAGAATGGATTTAAACAGCAAACTTCAAAGTCAAAAAGTTAGATCTTTATCAGTGGGACAAAAACGAAGAGCATCCTTAGCAGTTTTTATAGTTCGTAGGCCGAGTTTGTGGCTTTTGGATGAACCGCATGCGGGACTTGATCAGGCTGGTAGGGAAATTGTGGATGAACTTATTAAAGAATCAGTAAAGGCTGGGGCTACAGTAATTGTTGCTTCTCATGACTTAGATCGTGTTTTAAACCTTTCAACAAGAGTTGTAAATCTCTCTGGGGGTTCAGTAGTAGATGTTTGATTGTTGGAGAAAAAATTGAGAAGAATTATGACTGACATTTGGCTGATCGCACGTAAAGATTTGAAGATCGAGATGCGTTCAAGAGTTCTCATGAACCAAGTGGCTCCATTTGCCTTAATAATTTTGGTTTTATTTGGAATTGCACTTGATGCTGATCAGAAGTCTTTAAGAAACTTTGCATCAGGACTCTTCTGGATTTCTGTTTTACTTTGTGCGCTCATGGCTATCGCTAGATCGATGACTATTGAACGTGATGAGGGAGCATTGGTTGGTTTAAATCTCTCTGGTGTAGACCCTTCGGGAGTATTTTTGGGCAAGGCATGTGCTATAGCAATACAATTGTTAGTTCTTGAAGTCTTTTTGGGTGTGGGCATAATCTTGTTGTATGGATCTGAAGTTGAAGATTTATGGTTACTTATTTCAACTGGTTTGTTTGCATGCATAGCTGTATCTGCCTTAGGAACGATTTTTGGGTTTTTGGCTTCAGGTTTAGGAGTTCGTGAAACTCTTCTGCCGATTCTTCTTTTACCGTTACTTCTACCTTTACTTATAGGAGCGACCAGAGCTTTTGACGATGCCTTGGGCATAGCGGCTGTAAATGGTTGGAACTGGTTTGCTTTTGTGGCAGGGCTTACAGTTATCCTCACAGGAGTTGGGGTAGCAGCGAATTACCTTATTGTTGAGAACTAAAATGACTGGAAATGTTCAAATGCCTGACTTAAAAAATACTTCATCAAAAGGTTCAAAAATTTTAGGAGTGTCCTCACTAGTAGGATTCGCTGTTTTGGTTGTTTTAGCTTTTTTCCTGACAGATCCGGACATCAGATTCCATCCCGAGACAGGTGAAGAATTCGGACAGTTTGATGCAGTTCGACTTCTATATATACATGTGCCTTTGATTTCTGTTACATATCTTGCGTTTGTAATCTGTGCAATAGCAAGTGCCGGATATCTGATCCGACGCACACTCTGGTGGGACTCTCTAGCTCATTCATCTGCAGAAGTCGGCACTCTCACTTGCGCTTTGGTTCTTGCTACTGGGTCAATTTGGGGAAGACCTGTTTGGAACACCTGGTGGGAGTGGGGGGATGTCAGAATCATGAGCACTCTTATTCTTTTTCTTATGTTTCTTGGATACCTTGCGTTGCGTAGAGCCTTTGAAAGCCCACAACGCGCTGCCCGTCCTGCCGCGGTCGTAGCGTTAATTGCAGTTTTAGATATTCCTTTAATCAACAGGTCTGTAGAATGGTGGGGAAATAGGACTCTTCATCAAAAATCAACATTGTCTGAGTTCAAAATTGAAGATCTGACTCTTTTTACTCTGATGTTTGGAATTCTGATTTCATTGCTTGTAATGACTTGGTTAATTTTGCATAGATTTAGGATTGCATGGCTGGAACACATCGAATTTGAACAGGGAGTACAGACTGCAATTGAAGAGCGCCGTCAGATAGATACTAAGGAAAAGCAAAGATGACACATCTAGGATATTTACTTGCAGGATGGGGGTTGTCCTCATTAGCAATCCTTTTATACGCCTTTCGACTATTGAAAAGAGGAGCACAATTATCACAGCGAGTTCCAGCTGAACACGCCCGTTGGATAAGTTCTCCAAGACAAAACAATGGATGAAATTTTTTGGAAGAATTAACACCAAGACAGGATCGAATCCAAAAGAAGAACTCGAGGCTGTTGCCAAAACTGGCAGGAGCTCTGCTTCTGATAGCAGTGGCAATTGTATTATTTAAGACTTTGGGTAACGCTTCACTTTTCTTCTATCCAGTTGATGAGGCAGTTGAAAAAAGAGTTGAACTTCAAGATAGACGTTTTCGTGTAATTGGTGTGCCACAACCGGGACTTGTTGAGACAGCGTTAGGCGGTGTGCAGGTTATTGTTTTTACGCTTTGTGAGGGTGATATTTATGCTGATGTGGCCCATGAAGGAGACCCTGCTGAATTGTTTAATCCCGGTGTTCCCGTTGTTTTGCAGGGAGCTTGGATAGAAAATGATCCGCCGGCTCTGGATAAGCTTTTAAATCCTGCAAATGACGGTTGGCATATAAAAACTGACAGCATGGTAGTTAAACATGACAACGACTATCGCGCAGATCGTGCGGAATTAGAGTCTTGTGACAGTGGTTAGAATGTGCAAGACGGAAGTAAGTCATCTAGCTAATTATCAATTATGAATACAGAATTGGGAACGGTATTTGTTGCTCTTGGCTTGGCTTCAGCTTTAATTGCTGTAAGCAATCAGCTGTATGGCTTGATGACGAAAAGAACAGAATTGTTGTTACGGGTTCGAATACCAGTATTTGTGATGTTGATCGCTTCTATAGGTCAGGTTCTCGTAATGGAGCGAGCTTTAATAACCCGTGATTTCACAGTTGCATATGTCGCCCAAAATGGAAGCACAAGAACGCCTCCTCTATTTAATATTGCCACCCTTTGGTCAGCGCTTGAAGGTTCAATTCTTCTATGGGTACTTGTTCTTGTTGGCTATTTGGCTTTAGTAGTTTTGCGGTTCAAGAACCGCCTTACAGACCCTTTAGTTGCTTGGGCAATAGCAGTGATGTCGATAGTTTGTGTTTTCTTTTTTGTTCTATTAATAGGACCTGCATTCCCTTTTGGAGAGTTCAGTCCATGGCCAGGCTTTGATGGGCCGGGCCCGAATCCACTATTGCAAAATCACATTTTGATGGCGTTCCATCCTCCAATTCTGTATTTGGGGTATGTGGGGATGACAGTTCCTTTTTCTTTTGCAATCGCAGCTCTGATAACTGGAAGATTTGGTGAAGGTTGGCTATTGCAGACCAGAAAATGGACCCTTGTCGCCTGGGGTTGTTTGACCTTAGGAATCATTCTTGGAGCTTGGTGGTCCTATGAGATTCTGGGATGGGGAGGTTACTGGGCCTGGGACCCGGTTGAGAATGCTTCTTTTCTACCGTGGTTGACGTGTACGGCATTTCTGCATTCAGTCATGATTCAGGAGAAGAAGGGAATGTTAAGGGTATGGAATTTATCTCTTCTTTGTGCGACGTTTTCATTGACTATTCTGGGCACCTTTATTACTCGTTCTGGAGTTCTTGAGTCAGTTCACTCATTCACGGAATCAGGAATTGGTCCTTTGCTGCTTGGGTTTTTTCTCGCGATAGTGATAGTAAGCGTCTGCTTGATCGGGTGGAGAGGAGACAGCTTAAGGAGTTCCGGTTCAATAAGCTCTCCTCTGTCGAGAACTGGAGCATTTTTACTAAATAACCTTTTGTTCGGTTGTTTTGCTTTTGTAGTTTTTCTCGGAACAGTTTTTCCACTGATTGTAGAAGCTCTAAACGGTGATCGGATTTCGGTTGGTAATCCTTATTTTGTGAAAATGTCCACACCAATTGGTTTCGCATTGCTTTTTATGATGGCAGTAGCTCCAGCGTTATCCTGGGGACAGACAAAAGCAGAGGTTCTTTTGAAGCGTCTCACCCCTTCTATTGTTTGTGCATCAATATCAATGCTTGTAGGCGTTCTAGTGGGTAGCCGTGGTTTTGTACCGACTTTGGCTTTGGGCTTTGGTGGATTCGCAGCCGGTAGTGCAGTAAGGCAGATTTTACTCGTATCAAAGTCGGGGAAAGTTCGTGGATTTCTTGGAAGAACTGGTGGCGGAATGGTAGTCCATTTGGGTGTAGTGATTTTGGCGGTGGCGTTGGCTACGTCCTCTTCTTTTATAAGACAGGCGGAATTCAAATTTGAGAAAGTAGGAGAGCAAGCAACGCTAGGAAACCATAATTTCAGATTTGAAGGTGTTGAATATGTTGAACTTAAGGAAAAAAACAAAATTGTCGCGAATGTTTATATCGGCGATGAGTTATTTCAGCCATCCATAAATCAGTTTCCCTTTGGGGGTAGAAGCATTGGAACCCCAACGACACGTTCAACTTGGAAAGATGATGTCCAGCTAGCGTTATTAGCAATCCCAGATGAAGGTGAACAAAAAAACACAGTTATTCGAGTCACAATCCAACCGATGGTTTGGTGGATTTGGTTTGGTGGAGGCCTGATGGCATTAGGGACCGTTTTTTCTCTGTTCTCAAGAAAAAAACTTCGTGGCAAGGATACTGACACTGCAGATACAGAAAAACTAAAAGAAGTTGAGACAAATGAGTCCATCTAAAATCGCTTCATTATTAATTGCTATTTTCACAATATTCTTAGTAATTATTTTGGCAACGAGAGAGTCAGGTGTAGAAAGGATGCGAACCCACCTCGTTGGAGAAATCGCACCACCAGTTTCGGGCATGACAATCGAAGACGATTTTTGGAGTCTCGACAACCAAAAAGGACGATGGGTTCTGGTGAACTTTTTTTCTACAACTTGCATTCCTTGTTTGGAGGAACACCCGGAATTGGTGTCTTTCTCAGAAAGTCAATCCGTCAACAATGATGTCAGAATTGTGAGTGTCGCATTTGATGATGATGCCAGTTCAGTTGCATCTTTTTTTGATGAAAATGGTGGCGGTTGGCCAGTTTTAGCCGACGACACAAGTCGAATAGCAGTTGATTGGGGTGTTATAGCTGTTCCAGAGTCTTATCTCGTTTCACCTGCTGGTTTTGTTTCAGCAAAAATTGTAGGCGGAATTAAAAGAGCAGAGATTGAGAACTTGCTACTAAGAGCGAAAAGAAAATCCGATGAAAAGCCTTAAGACACACTATTTGATCTGGATTTTATTCCTTGTTGTTTCGGTTTTATCTATAGTTTTCTCAGTAGTTGCGGAAAGCCCACCTTCAACAAATTCCGAGAGAGTCAGTATTTTGGCAGCAGATTTTGCCTGTCCGGTGTGCGATGGTCAGTCGTTGGCCGAATCGGATGTCCCAGTGGCAAAAACCATCAGAGCAACTATTTCAACGATGGTAGATGATGGTGTTTCAGATGACGAAATAAGAAATTATCTAGTTTCTAAATTTGGAGAGGATATAGATTACAACCCGGCTGGTGATGGCATAACAGGACTTGTTTGGGTCATGCCTGTGACTGCAGGACTTCTAGCACTTGCCGGAACGGTTTTCATTTTGTTTTCATGGGCAAAGAAAGATAAAGAAACGATTAGTAAAAAGATACGTTTTTCAGATTCACCCCGATGGATTTGGATTTCAATGGTTTGCTTTTTGGCAATTGGATTAGGTTTTTTCGTGGCAAACACCGCTGGAAGTAGAAATTCTGGTGACTCTGTATCAGGGGAAATTAGAATGTCTCCCCGAACTTTGATGATAAAGGCTTCAGTAGCCCCGCGAGAAGAGGCAATTGAAATCTACGATCAGGTTCTTGAACTGCAGCCATCAAATGTTGAAGCACTTGCATATAGGGGGTGGATGTCATGGCTAGGGGGAGAGGTGGAAAACTCACTTTATGACATTGGAAATGCAATAGAAATAGATTCGTCTTATCCAGATGCGAGGGCTTTTCGTGCAATTATAAATTTTAGAAGAGGGAGCGTAGAAGAGGCTTCTGAGGATCTCCTCACATTGGATTCGTTAGAGCCTCCTCCTGTAATTAAAGATCTCCTTGCTTCTAGTCGTTTTCGGGAAAGTGTTTCAAGTGAACTAGCAAAAATTGGAGAGTTGCTCGCAGCTCTTGAATTGATCGACTCTGGTATTAGTAGTGATCCTGAGAATTCTTCACTTTTTGCACATCGAGGATGGTTACTTGCAATTTCTGGAGATCAACAATTAGCACAGTTGAGTTTGATTTCATTAAATGCGTCCCTTGAAATTAATCCAGAAGACCCTTATGCAATTGCCTACAAAGCTTTGGTTGAAGAAAAAGTATTTGGAAGATCGGAAGTTGCCGAGAAAAATATTGAAAAATTCAAGGCACTTTTTAATCCACCCTCTGAACTTGTTGAACTTCTCAAATTAGAAGGACTTCTGAATTAGCGAATCTCGAATTTACGAATTATCCAAATTAGTTTCGTGGTATAGGCCACTTTCAATTTTTCCACTTGAAAATATAAGCTCCCAAATCGATGCTTTTGCAAACCCCTTTCCTCCAGGAGCAAGCATCCCACTTAGAGTTAATGATCTAATTAACTCACTTATGACATCGCCATGGCTGCAGAGAACTGGATAGCCGTCTGTAGTTTCTGTTTTTGTGAGTGTCTCTACTAGTTCGATAGTTTTTTTAGTGGAACCTTCAAAGAGCGCGTCTGATAATTCGACCTGCACGTCAGATTGTCTAGCAGTCGGCCATATTGTTTGTTGACACCTAATAGCCAGACTGGAGTAAATTGAAGAAATTTTGATTTCTGAAAAGAATTCAGCGATCAACAAAGATTGATCGGCACCCATTTTGTCAAGAGGTCGCTCTGAGTCATCACCATCCCAAAGAAACCGTTCAACAGCTGACGCATGGCGAACTACAAAAATTTTCATAATGAAGAAATTTTGTGAGACATGATAAAAATTTTATGAAACAGAAAAATAATTAGTCAAATAGAAATCTCAGTAACACACACGTCGTTGCCCATTGGCAACGAAGAGGTGAGGCTAGTTTCAGCTTCACCGTATAAAACGCTTATCATGCCCCTAACCAACCCTCGGTCGACAGCGCAGATCACCGGATGTTCAATAGGCATACTTCCGAAAGGGCAGTGGTCGGAAAGAATTCGGAGCTGTCCGTTTTCGGATAGTTCTGCACGAGCTGAAAAACCGTGGGATATAAGTGCATCTACTATTGCATCGGTAGCTGCCCGAAAAGAGCGTTGGCTTTCTTTTATTCCCAAAGATTCAGCCATTGAACGTCCCACCTCTGATCCAACTTCTTCCGCTAACGTTTCAGCTTCTTCGGTTGGAAGGAGAGATAGGGTTCGGGCAAGGAGGCTAATCAGAATAGAGTCTCTTCTTACGTCAATGTTTAAAGGCTTTTGAGGATTTGAAATCTTGTATGTCTTTGAAGGCCTGCCTGCAGATGATCCAGTGTTTTTCTGAAGTGAGACTTCCAAATAACCGCCTGAAAGAAGTTTGTCCAAATGATGCCTAGCAACGTTGGGGTGGAGGTTGAAAACTTCTGCGACTTGCGAGGCATTAGTTCCTTCTTCATGCTCTCTGACATAAAGGTAGATTTCACGCCTAGTGGGATCGCCGAAGGCTCCGGTGATAGCAGTCACTATGGAAGCAAACTCTGTATTCTCGAGAGAAGTATTCCCCATAGGGTTATTCTACTAAAAATCGTCGATTAGGACTTTGGCGGGCGTAAAGATGCTTTAAGAACGCTATTTTTCGAAGGTTTTTCCTAAAGTTAAATTGAATTAAACGGTTTGATCGTGTAAGTAAGCCTTGTAGATGTCCAAAAAAATGACACTAGCAGTAGAGTTTTCATTGATGAATCAAGAATCCCAAATAGAAGAAAACAAAGGCACACCTCATGGAGAAGGCCCTGTTCCTTTTTTTGAAGCGAATGTAAAAACAAGAGTTCTTCTTGTGGCATCCGGCAAAGGTGGAGTTGGAAAGTCATCAGTAACAACTAATTTGGCAGTCGCTCTTTCGAAACGTGGAAATGATGTAGCTGTAATCGATGCTGATGTTTGGGGATTTTCCATTCCAAGGATGTTAGGTATCACGGAACCACCAAGTGTGGTTGACGACATGCTCGTGCCCCCTTCTGCTCACGGAGTTCGTTCAATTTCTATGGGATTTTTTGCAGATGAAGATCAACCAGTGATTTGGCGTGGCCCAATGCTCCACAAAGCACTCAACCAGTTTCTTACCGACGTCGTATGGGATGAACCTGATTTTTTACTTATTGATTTGCCTCCTGGCACGGGAGATACTGCCATATCGATTGCTGGTTTTCTTCCAGATTCAGAGATGCTGGTCGTTACAACTCCACAAGTAGCTGCACAAGCAGTCGCACAGAGAGCAGCATTCATGGCGGGGAAAGTAGATATAGAGGTAAGAGGAGTAATAGAGAACATGTCTTGGTTTACCGCAGATGACGGTCAACGTTACGAACTTTTCGGAGCTGGCGGAGGAAAAGCCCTTGCAGACAAGTTGGGTGTTCCCCTGGTTGGCCAGATACCTCTAGTGCCAACATTGAGAGAAGGTTCGGATAATGGCAATCCTGTAGCAGCTGACCTTTCAACTGAAATAGGAGCAATTTTTGCTGAAATTGCAAGGGTGGTTGAGGAAGATTTGAAGCCTTCCAAACGACGCCATCGAGAACTAAAAATTAACTAAGTTAGGGGATAACAAGTGGACATACGTATTGGAGTAGCTCATATACAGCGAGAAATAAACCTTGAAATGCCTGATGACTTTGATGTCGATTCGTTTAAAGCAGATTTAAAACAAGCTCTAGAAAGCAATACAGGAATTATTTGGTTAACGGATGTTAATGGTCGTGAAGTTGGAATTCCGGGCAACAAAATAGGTTATACAGAGATTGGTAATCAGGACTCAGGTAGACCTGTTGGCTTCAGTTAAATTCTTGAGACGACGGAGATCAGCGTGGAATATCATTTGATATGGCATCTCTAGAAGAACTAGCTAAGCAGAATGGCAATTTAGACGACGACCTGATTTCATATTTGCAAGATTTGACAAGAACATGGGGTTTGTTGGCGGATCTTTCTTTTTCTGATTTACTTCTCTATTTATCAGTGGACAAAGATTTTGTTTTACTCGCTCATATGCGCCCTACAACCTCAACGACTTTATATAGAGCTGATTTAGTTGGGCAAAAATTTGAAGCACAAAGCCGACCATTGGTATCTGAAGCTTTCGATAACGCACAAATATCATTTGGCAAAGTATCAATGGGTGCAAATCGTGAAATTAGTGTTATGGCAATACCGGTCATTTGGCAGGGCAGAACAGTGGCAGTTTTGGCTAGTGAAAAAACCTTAATTGGTGAACCTCCAAGATCAGAAATGGAAAGAACCTACTTAAGTATTTTTGACAGGTTTGCGAAGATGTTAGAACGAGGAGAGTTTCCATATGGCGAAGATGATCGTTTTAGACATCGAATGCCACGACTGGGAGATGGGTTGCTTTTAGTGAACACAGAAGGCCAAATAGAGTTTGCGTCTCCCAATGCTGTTTCTTTATTACACAGAATTGGCTGGCATCGACCGGTTGTTGGATCAAGATTCGAAGAGACAGGACTAAGTTCAAAAATCCTTACTAGAGCTTTCTCTCTTAAAATTTCAGTTACTGATGAACTCGAACGTAAAGACAAAGCAAGCGTTGTAAGTCACTGTTTTCCACTCCTAAATTCGGGCAAAGCGACAGGTGCTGCAGTTTTGGTTAGAGATGTAACTGAATTGAGGCGCCGAGATAGACAACTAATCTCAAAAGACGCAACGATTCGTGAAATACATCACCGAGTTAAAAACAACCTTCAAACCATTTCTTCGCTGTTACGAATCCAAGGTAGACGGTTAGATTCGACTGAGGCGCAGGCGGCATTAAATGAATCGGTCAGACGAATAGGTGCAATAGCGGTAGTCCACGAAACCCTTGCAGTTAGTCAAGAAGGAGAGGTCACTTTTGGTGAAATAATGAGACCTCTTGTCGAATTGGTTAAAGAGGGTTTAAGCTCTCCAGCTCAGCCTATTGACATAGAAGTCACGGGCGACACAGGCTTATTGCCTTCTGAGGTGACAACGACTCTTGCAGTTGTAGTAACTGAATTGCTTCAAAATGCTTTGGACCATGGCTTTAAAAACGACTCACGAGAAATTGAAAATAGCAGAGTTGATGTCTTATTAAGTAAAGACCAAGATGCCCTGATGGTCGAGGTGTCGGATAATGGCGTAGGTCTTCCAGAGGGTTTCGATATTGAAAAAAATAGCGGATTAGGACTTACGATTGTAAGAACATTTATTCAACAAGAGCTTGAAGGCTCTATAAATGTAGTTTCAAATTCAGAAACTAAAGGTGTTAGATTCCAAATTCGTCTACCATCAGACAAACTCAGTACAAAAGTCGATTTTGAAGACAAAGGTGTTCTATGAGTTCCAATAAACGCCCTTTGGTGATTGCACATAGGGGCGCTTCAGCAGATTTTCCCGAAAATTCTTTGGATGCATTTTCAGGCGCATTTGAACAGGGCGCTGATTGGATTGAACTTGACGTCCGCCGAACAAAAGATGGCGTTTTAGTAGTCCATCATGATGCCCATCTCTCAGATGGACGTCTAATAAAGGATCTTGATTCCCACCTTTTACCAGAAGAAGTTCCTAGTTTAGCTGAAGCGTTTGAAGCATCTGAAAGTATGGGTGTGAACGTGGAAATAAAGCATTTGCCGGGTGAACCTGACTTTGAGGAAAGAGATCTAGTTTGTGAGGCGGTAGTCGGACTGGTCAAAGCATATAGAACAGATGACAAAATTTTGGTTTCATCTTTTGACATGAACGCAATAAATAGGATCAAAGAGACTGATCACTCAATACCCACAGGGTGGCTTGTTGCAGAAAGAAATGATGTTAATCAAATACTAGACCGAACAGAAGCGCACAATCACAAATCCATAAACCCTTGGGATGGTTTAGTGGACGAAACTTTGGTTCGGCAGGCTCAATCTCGTGGATTGACAGTCAATGTTTGGACTGTTGATGATGAAAGAAGGATTTTGCAACTATGCGACTGGGGAGTTGATGGGATAATTACAAACTTCCCAGGTCGAGCCGTAAAAATTATAAATCAAGAGTCATGATTACCGTTTGCTTTAATTGGCATTACTACGTCAAGGCATGAAGCCTTGTAAATGAAAGAGAATTCTTCGAAATTGCCAAGAAAATCGCCATCGACTTGAAGTGGAACCAATTTGTAGGCGCTCGCTCTGGCTTTGATTAAATCAGTGCGCAAATCAACAGTACGACTAGACGATGTAGTAATTTTTCCTATTCCCAAGGAACCTAAAACAACCGGAAGCAATTTTTTCAAAGTTAGATTTTTGAATGTCGCTACAGCTAGTGGAGTATCTAAATCGGCATTTGGAGCTAAAGAAATTTTTCGTGTTCCTAGATATGTATATGGATCTGTGTTTAAACAGACTGCGAATAACCCTTCAACACCTGTCGTCTCTATATCCCCTAAAGCTTCTTCACCAATTTTCTGAGTAGAGATGCGAAAAGCTGGTCTTTTTCTGTCGTAGTTACGTAACCAGGTTCCTATTGCAGCGATAACGAAAAGCGGGTGGCCGGCAAAACGTTTTAGAACACCTGCTCTTTTTTCTACTTGTTCCACTACAGCAGCATCAAAACCTATTCCAGCATGGAAGAGAAAGTATCTATCATTGACAGATCCCAGACCTATTCGGTGTATGGAGCCAACTTCAAGAGAATCTAAAAGTGAACCAGTTGCTTCTATAGGATCATCGGGAACGCCTAAAGTGCGAGCAAAAACATTGGTAGAGCCACCTGGTAGGGCTGCTATAGCAGTTCCGGAATCGACTAGTCCATTTGCCACTTCATTCAGAGTTCCATCGCCACCTAGAACCACCACTATGTCTATACCGTCCTTAGCTGCATTTTCTGCGATTTTTGTGGCGTGATCTCTCCTCTGCGTGACCGCTACTTCGACACGGTGATCTGCAGATAGCGCTTTTTGGATAACTACTCTAGTTCTTCCTGTTACTGAGGAAGCCAAAGGATTTACGACTAGAAGAACTTTCATGTTGCATTAACAGTAGTTGTGATTTGTTGAAAGGATGGTGTTGAAGCAAAAGTGTTTAAAAAGTTTTAAAATCAACTTTCCTTTTTTGAAAGAGGAAAAAATCTCATGAAATTAGTCACTTGATGTACCAGTTTGTCTTTATAGAAGGCAAAATGGCGCAATGGATGTAGTTGTTTGTGTTAAGCAGATTCCGGATCCCGCTGACCCAGGGGAGTTGGATCCAGGTACTAAAACTTTGAAAAGAGATACGAAGTTGATTCTTGATGAATCTGATTCGTATGGTGTTGAGATGGCTTTGCAGCTTGTAGATGCGGCAGGATCAGGTGAGGTTCGACTAGTTTCGATGACACCTGGAGGTGAAACGGGTGGCCTGCGAACAGCACTTGCCATGGGGGCTGAAAGTGCAATTTTGGTGAGTGATGAAGCTCTTGCAGGTTCTGATTCTCTTTCCACGGCAAAAGTTTTAGCCGCAGCGATTAAACGATCGAATCCCGATTTAATTCTTACGGCCACTGAGTCAAGTGATGGTTATACAGGAACAGTGCCTGAACAGCTGGCTGAGTTATTAAATTTACCATCTGTAACTTTCGGTAAGGAAGTTACAGTCGACGGAGAGATGGCAACAGTCAAACGCCAAACAGAGTCCGGGTACGATGTGGTCGATTGTCCACTTCCAGCTGTTGTATCTGTTACCGCTGGAGTGGTCGAGCCTAGATACCCTTCTTTTAAAGGAATTATGGCTGCGAAAAACAAGCCTGTTGAGGAACTTGATCTTGCAGCATTGGAGATAGACCCGTCGACAGTTGGCTGGGCCGGTGCTCGTCAAGAGATAACTGAAATTGCTGACGCTCCAGCTCGTGAAGCCGGTGAAGTGATTGTTGATGAAGGTGAAGCCCATGAGCGCATAATGGCCTTTCTCGATGAACTAAAGGTCCTATAGGAGGCATTGATGGGATTTTCAAAAATATGGGTTCACGGTGAAGCCAATGATGGTGTTGTAGCTTCCATCACTCTTGAACTTCTAGCAAAAGCTCGTGAGTTGGCAGATTCAGTTGAAGTCGTAATGGCAGGTGACGCGGAATCAGTTGCTTCAGAACTAGGTGATCATGGAGCTTCGATAGTTCATTCAATAGGTTCACTTGAAGGTGGATTAGCAGGTCCGCGTATTGCATCAGCTATAGCTGAAGCTTGTTCACAGGGTTCAGGTCCAGACGTTTTACTTTGTGGAACAACCTATGACGGACGTGATGTGGCAGGACGGCTTTCTGCAAAGCTTGACGCTCCTGTAATTACAAATATTGTTGATCTGCAAAAAGACGGGGATCGCCTCATCGGGCATGAACCAGTTTTTGGCGGAACCAAAGATGTTTTCACAGGATTCACAAGTGAAGGCGTAGCTATTTTTGTAGTGCGACCAAAATCTTTTGTGGCTGAATCCACAGGAGGTGGTTCTGCTACAGTATCAGACCTTCAAGTGGGTGAGCTCGGAGCAACTGGAAGCGCAATTGTTAAAGACCAATTTGTTGAAGAGAGCAGTGGTCCACGTTTGGACGAAGCGAACATTGTCGTATCTGGAGGTCGGGGCCTCGGAGAGCCTGATAAGTACGAAATGATCGAAAAGTTGGCAAGTCTCGTTAAAGGAGCCCCCGGGGCATCTCGTGCTGTCGTAGATGCAGGTTGGGTCCCTTATTCTTACCAAGTTGGGCAAACAGGCAAAGTTGTAAAGCCGACTGTTTACCTTGCGTGTGGTATTTCAGGAGCTACACAACACTTAGTAGGCATGAAGGGTTCGGCCAACATTATTGCGATTAATAAAGATGAAGAAGCACCTATCTTCGGGATAGCTGATCTTGGTATAGTCGGCGACGTGCACAAAGTATTGCCTAAATTGATCGAAGCTCTAGAATCTAAAGGGTAGAAACTCTACAGAAGAGGCCAAGGAACCTGTCTTCCTGACGGGTCATGAGGTAGGGATCCATTTGTTACAAGAATGTTGGCTCTTCCCAAAAGGGCTTCTATTTCATTAGAAGTAAGCAACTCGAAAAGAGTTTCTGGTATTCCTAGCTCGATTAAATTTGTTAGATCTGAGATAAGTTTTTTTGGGATTTCTTGTCCGCTGAAATCCCAGATAACAGTTCTAATTTTAAAGTCTTCGTGAAAACATAGAGAGTTATCGATAGCCCAGATCAAACCATCTTTACCTTCTAGCACATGGCCCGCTTTTCTATCCGTGTTATTAGCCAAGAGATCAAAAGTTGCAAGACGGATCAAATCATCACGAAATTTTGTGTCTTCGTTGATTGTAAAATAATGCTTTTCGTAATCACATGGGACATAAAGTTGCATTGATCCAATCCCTAAAGGCCCCTCTCTGAGCACGGTGGGTGGGATAAGACCCCAGCCAAGATGGTAAGCAAGTTCAAATGCTGCAACTTCTCTTTTATAGATACCTGAAGGGAAATCGTACAAAGGTCTTTCACCTTTACCTGGTTTGTAAATCCCTTGGATTTCTATTTCATCATGTTGCAAGTTCGCTAGGAAAGTTCCATTTGAAGCCCAAGGCATACGACCAACCAATTCAATTTCTCCACGATTTAGTGCGTTGATCGCGAGTTCAGTTTTAATTGGCTCACGATCTTTAAAAGGATTTTGTGTGGCTTCAGATTTTTGTTCCTCTTTCAAGGTTCATTCTTTCTAGTTGAAACATGGACACCAGCCAGCAGCATCTGGTTCTAGCGGAGAACCACAGTAAGGGCAGGGTGGCCTTCCGCTAGAAATCAACTCCTGAGCTGTTTGAATAAAACTCTTAACTTGTGACCTGCTTAGAGGTATTCTCACTTGAGCTGGTTCAATGGTTTCTTCTCTAATGAGTTCTTCTGCGATAAGTATTAGTCGGTCATCTAATTGTTCGTATGTGACACCTAAACTTCCGATCACCCAATCTGCTTCTAAAGGATCCACAAATTCTGCTTTTCCACCGGTTTCATTTGAGAAGACACCATCTTCGTTTGGGGGCAAGTCATCGAGCATGCTGCTCAAAAAGTCAGCAAGTCCAGCCATTTGTTGCTTTTCGACTTTCAATGAGAGAATTTGATCTTCATTGCAAGCTTGCAAGTAGAAAATCCGTCTGCCTTGAGGGCCTACTGTGCCAGCGGTGAAACTTTCTGTATGACTCCAATTTATTTCAGGGCGTTCCATCTAGTTGACACTACCTTTTATGTTTAAATTTTTTTGAGATCTCATAAATAAGTATTTGTCTCAGGAGCCTAAAGAAGAATTCAAATTTCCATTTGAATTAAGGCTTAGAAGCAGAGGTCGTTCTTTTGTGTATAGAACTGATGACACTGAACAAGGGCCTACTACTATCCTTTGGAACAGATCCAAGGGTGTTCCGACTGCAGAAGCAAGTATTGCTTTTATGGGATCTGCGTGAGAGACGCATACGACCGTTTTTCCAGAATGACGCTCAATTATTTTGCTAACGGTTTTTAACATGCGTTCTTGCATTTCGGAGAATGACTCACCGTCAGGAAATCTGAATTTTGAGGGCTGTTTTTGTACGGTTGACCAAGATTTCAATTTTGACAGATCGCGTAAATTTCTACCGGTCCATTTGCCAAAATCACATTCATTGAGTCCTTGAAGAGTGCGAACGCGCAAATTAAGATTTTTTGCAATCGGTTTAGCAGTTTGTTGTGTTCGTTCCATAGGAGACGCATAAACTGCTGAAACTTTTTTACCTATGAAACTGCTTGAAGATTCTTCGATTTCTTTCGCAACTATTTGCGCTTGCAGTAGGCCTTCTTCAGATAGATAAAGGTTTGGTGCCCTTCCCGGAAGTTTGCTTCCTGTCGTAGGGGTTTTCCCATGACGTACAAAGAGAATTAAAGTAGCTGCCATTAGTAGTTCAACCTACCCTTCAGATATGGATCCCGTTCTTCAATTAGAGGTAATAAATAAAGAAGTTGTTTCTTGTAGAGCCTGTCCGCGTTTGGTTTCTTGGCGTGAAAAGGTTTCTGAAGAGAAACGTGCTGCCTACAAAGATCAGGAGTATTGGGGATTGCCAGTACCAGGTTTTGGGGATCCACAAGCAAAGATACTTATTGTTGGATTAGCTCCAGGAGCACACGGTGCTAATAGAACGGGAAGAGTTTTCACGGGCGACAGGTCAGGAGATTTTTTGTATGCAGCTCTTTATAGAGCTGGACTTGCTAGTCAGCCTGAATCGGTTGGTTTAGAAGATGGGTTGAAATTAGAAAATGTGTTTATCACTTCCCCTGTGAAATGTGTGCCGCCAGCTAATAAACCGAATCAAAAAGAGCGAAGCAGTTGCCGACCTTTTTTCGAAAGAGAGCTTTCGGCTCTAAGTAAAATAAGAGTTGTTGTGGCTTTGGGTCAGATCGGTTATGCATCTACAGCATTTGAGTTTGGTTTAAAGCCAGCACCGAAGTTTTCTCACGGATTAGAAGTCGATATTGATGAAAACAGGAAACTTTTTTGCTCTTATCATGTCAGTCAGCAGAATACGTTTACTGGCCGGTTAACCGACTCAATGTTTGACGCTGTGATTAAAAGAGCCAAAATTGCCGCTGGCGATTGATATTGCTTGGATTACGCTAGCCTCACGCTGTGGGTAATTTTTTAAATAAGAGACACTTATTCGGAGGTGTTCTTGTGTGTGCTTTATTGTTTGCAGGGTGTGCAAATGATGGGAAGCCAGAATCTTGGGAAGATCAAGACAAACTTGTAGTGAGAAATTTTGTAGAAGCTTGTCAGGAATCAAACTCAGATCTTCAATTAAAGGCAAAAAGTTATTGTGAGTGTGTGATTAGACGAGTTCAGGACTTAGTGACCTTTGAGAAGTTCAAAGAGCTAGATGACTTTATTAGAAAGCACAGAGATGAAGTAAGCCCTCAGATGATTTCAGAAAATTATGGGTGGTTGACTGATTCAAACGAGGCTTGTTTGTAGTCAGGCTGGTTATCCCTGATACTGCGGTAGCCCTACTTTTGCTGAAGGGTTTGCCCAGTCAGGCCATCTTGAGCGACTTTTAGCAGCTAGCTTGTGCATCAATTCGATAGCATCTGGATCACTGTCACCTGGCCTACCTTCAATTACACCTTCTTCGAGCATCCTCATAATTATTTGGCGTCCTAGTTCTGTTCGAACAACAGTTAAAGTCCAATCATTGTATTTTCCAATTCCGCCTGTAGAAATGTCAGCGTGTTCTGCCGCAAAGTCTGGACAATGGTTGCAACCTTCTCTTGTCCAAGCATGGCACTCTTTTAGGTTTATCTCGTGGTAGTCGCCATTTTTCATCCAAATTTGGAAGACACCTTTTATGTTCATTTTTGTCATTTCTTCTTTTGGAAGTCTGTATTTTGCCCAAAACAATTCTTCGAAAATTGAATCATCAAAAGATTTGGAACATAGCAATCCAATATTCAACTTGATTGGTTTTCCTGCTTTTCCTACCTTACGATTCCACATGACAGGGCCGATCGAAGTTTGACAACTCATCCCTACAAGAGCCAGCGACTCCAGATTCTTCTCTCTAGCCTCATTTATTGCAAGTGTGTTAGCTGAGTACGTGTACCTGCTTCCAGCTCCGGCTAACACTGACTCTTTGTCAGTAGCTAAAGCAGGAATAGCTTTCCAAGAATTTTCATTTTCTCCATCATTTTCCAAATGTGAGGTTAAAGCTCCATCAATTATGCCGTTCTCCAGACACCATATGAGTATTGCTGAGACCAAACCGCCGTCTTGGCCGAGTTCATGGACGGTAGTATCACTTGCTCTGGTCAGAAGAACATCTTTGTAGACTCCAGAAACCTCTTCTGGCGTACGGGTGCGATCAAAAAGGTGCATTTCTGCTTCTGTTTCCCAGTCTCTAAATCTTGGACATGCTCTTGTGCAAGAAGTACAGCCTTTTTCACCGTGGATACAGTTATCTAGTCCCAGTTCTTCCTCAAGGTGAAAAGGTTTATATGCGCCTGGTGCATGTTCGTATCCGATTACGTCATGCGGGCATGAAATCACACACCCAGCACAGCCGGTGCAGAGCCCTGAATCTATTACTTCTTCGTATAGTTCTTTCCACTGGAAAGTCCATCTTGGTTGCTTTTTTTCTGACATTACTGACTGTTCTTTTCGTCTGGGTTCAGTCTTAATAATAGCCGATTTGTTTTTATAGCCGTTGCAGTTAGCGCCCCTGGCAGGAATCGAACCTGCGCACACGGCTCCGGAAGCCGATGCTCTATCCGCTGAGCTACAGGGGCGAGGTTACACACTGAAGGTTACGTCTTCTTTTTGCTGGACACATCAATTGATGCTATTTCCTTATATTGTTTCAACTGAGTTTGTAGATATTGGGAGTGGTTTTCCATGTTTTATTTAAAAAAGAGGAGTCAAGATGAATGGTGAGATGGTTAACTTTCAAGCAGGTGATTCTACAGCAGGTGGGTATCTTGCTACACCAGCTGAACCAGGTGCAGGCGTGATGGTTGTTCAGGAGTGGTGGGGGTTAGCACCACAGATTAAAGCTGTTTGTGATCGACTCGCTGCTAATGGTTTTGTCGCGTTGGCTCCCGATCTGTACCACGGTGAATTGGCCCAACACTCAGAGATGGATAAAGCGGGTGAGCTTATGAGCACTCTGCCACCAGAGAGAGCAACTCGCGACATGTCTGGAGCCATCGATTATTTGCTTGATCATCCTAATGTTGAAGGTTCGTCTGTAGGTGTGGTTGGTTTCTGTATGGGAGGAATGTTGACATTGTTAATTGCTGCTTCTGAAGGCAAAAGGATTGCCGCAGCTGCCCCATTTTATGGAGCGCCTTTGGGGGAGAATGAACCAGATTGGACAGAGTTAACGGCTAGGGTCGAGGGGCACTTTGCTAGCGTAGATGACTTTTTCCCTCCTGACTCTGTAGCTGAATTAGAGAAAAAGCTTAGAGACAAAGGCAAGAACGTTACTTTTATTGTCTACCCGCAGACCGGGCATGCTTTTGCTAATGAGGATGACCCTCTTGGCACTTATAACGAAGAAATTGCTGAAACTGCTTGGAGTCGAGTTATCGAAATGTTTGAAACTGAACTTAATAGTTAATCATTATCCGTTGAGAGAGCTGCTCCTACAGCACCGGCGTTGGGGCCTAGTTCAGCTATTTTCACTTCAACTTTCGGACGGTGTTCACTTCCAATAAGCATTTCGTCGATCCATATTTCGATTCTATTTCGTAGAGGTTCTCCGATTTCACAAATTCCACCTCCAATCACAACTGTGTCAAGATCCAAAAGCAAAATCAAGTTTGTTAAACCTATGCTGACGTCGCGGCAGAAATCATTCAGAATTCTTAACGAATCGGGTTCTTGCTTTTTAACACCAGATGATAAAAGGTGACTGTTTACCTTTTCCCAAGTGCCAGCGATTTCGACTGCCCAAGGAAAGTCTCCGCGTGATGCCTCATCTTGCACAATACGATTTATCGAATTTCCAGAGGCGAAATATTCCCATGGTCCTTTTTGACCTGTTATATGAATTGGACCATTTGCATCTACGATCATGTGTCCTGCTTCACCGGCAAAACCGTTACTTCCAAGTAGCAGATGTCCATCAACAACAAATCCAGTTCCGATCCCTGTGCCCAGAGTTGCCAGAACAAAGTTATTGCTGTTTCTTCCAGCCCCCATTTTCCATTCGGCAATCGTTGCAACTGTGGCATCGTTCCCAACAGTTACAGGAATTTTGAGATGAGCTTCTAGTTCAGGACCTATTGGGAATTCAATTAGATTGGGAAGGTTTGGGGAGTATCTGATAATCCCTGACTTGTGAGCTAATCCAGCTATTCCTATGCCCACTGAAGAGACATTGGTTTTTGAGGACCGTTCAAGATCTTTTACGAGAGAGCACAGTATTTGAACAAGTTTCTGCCCGTCATCACTACTTTTAGTAGTGTGTTCTTGAATTATCTCTCTACTTTCTAGATCAACAAGTGCTGCCCTAGCTGAAGTGCCGCCAATGTCAATTCCAACGACAAATTTTCCCATATTCAAAGGCTAAAGCGTGGATATAAAAAGCGTTGGTTAAAGCTTTTCACTTCTTATTTTCAGCTTCTGATTCCCGTTAGGTCTGTTATAGCTTCAAGAGTGCGTGATTCTTCGTCTATGGTATTTTCTGCGCCTTTTATAATTCTGCGTCTTACTGCAGCTGAAATTGTGTCTATTGTCAATACGACTGCCATCGTCATTATTAAAACTGCGCTGGCTGCAGGAAAGTTTCTGAATGAAAGTTGTGAAACTAGCTCTGACCCAACCCCTCCTGCGCCGATCATGCCCAGAACAGCTGAAGCTCTTACATTTATTTCAAATCTAAACAACCAGTAAGAACTCACTATTGGCATTACTTGGGGAAGAACACCCCATCTCATGCCGCTAACCCATTTCCCACCACATGCTTTTGTTGCCTCCACAGGACCGTCATCAATATCTTCAATTGACTCACAAGCCCATTTCCCAAGTGTGCCGATTGAATGTAACCCGATTGCGAGTGTTCCTGCCCATGCGCCTAATCCAGTGACAGGAATGAGGATGACGGCGAGTATTAACTCCGGGACAGCTCTTATTGCATTAAATAGTTGCCGGATTGGTGATCTAATCCATATAGGAGCAACGTTATGAGCCGCTAAGAAGGCCAAAGGAAGTGAGATTAAAGCTCCGATGATCGTTCCGATCCAAGCTATATAAACAGATTCAAATATTTTTCCGACCGCCCCACGTTCATAAACTTCAGCAAAACCTGGTGGAACCATTTGCCTCAAAATTGCCCATGCGTCACTTGGTGCGTCGAGAAGGCGCGAAATTGTTATGTTCAAACCTGTTACAGACCAAATAATTGCAACACAGAGTGGGATTGCTATTAACCAAAGATGAAAAGTTTTTGGTGGAAGAGGTCTTTCGTTAGTTACTTGGGTTTCTGAAAGTTCTTGCATATCAAACAAGTCTCTTTCGTAGTGAGACACTGATTTGCTCTATTATCCAGACAATTGCAAAAATAATTACCAACAAACCCAAAATACGGTCAAAGCGGAAAAACTGACGTTGAGTTTCAATAACTCGTCCCACTCCACCTGCGCCTACAAGACCAAGTACGACCGATGCTCTAATATTTAGTTCAAAGATGTACAGGGAATAAGCAACATAGGAAGGGAAAACAGTCGGCAAGACACCTGTTCTTACCGCTGGTAGGTGTTTTGCTCCAGATGATCGAGCAGCTTCTAAAGGCTTTGGGTCAGCAGCATCGACTGTTTCACTGAACAGTTTTACCATTACAGCTAAAGAGAAAATTGTAAGTGACCATGCTCCTGCAAAAGCACCAATACCTATTGCTGTTACAAGCAACTTTGCCCAGAAGAGATCAGGTACGGCACGCACCAGGTTCATAATTGATCGACTGAAAAAGTAGACAACCTTATTCGGGGTAGTTAGAGATGACATCGCAAAGCTTACGGGGAGAGCTAGCAGACATCCCACAAGAGTTGAAGCTACAGCGATTTGTAAAGTTTCAATTAAGGGGTCAAAAGTGTTTTCTTTTGTGAGAACCCAGTCCCAAGGAATAGGCCAGAATTTGGCCCATATGGGATTCGACCAAACTGCCCAAAAGGTTGAGAGGTCGAAAGAAACTTTAAAGGCAGCCCAAAAAGTTAAAGCTAAAAGTAGAACTGCGATTAAGAATGATCGTGCACGCGGTTTTGGTTTTGTTGGTCTTGCAGAGGCTGTCAGATCGTCATTCATTTACCGTTGCCGATGTTTT
Source organism: Candidatus Neomicrothrix sp. UBA881 (assembly GCA_002294285.1). Classification (GTDB taxonomy): domain Bacteria; phylum Actinomycetota; class Acidimicrobiia; order Acidimicrobiales; family MedAcidi-G1; genus MedAcidi-G1. The sequence continues at coordinate 42,935 of DBFL01000057.1, read as the reverse complement.
CCGGTGGTTCCTCATTCATTGCGTGAAGATCCTCTGCAGTTATAGCTCTTCCATATATTTCTCTGAAAGTTTCGTCAGTGACGTCATTTATGTCTCCGTCGTAAACCAATATGCCGTCACGTAAACCGATCAGGCGTTTGCCGTATTCTTTTGCTAAGTCTAAAAAATGCAGGTTTACAAGCGTGGTTATTCCTAAGTCTTGGTTGATTTTTTGCAAATCTCCCATTACTTGACGGCTTGTGACCGGATCAAGTGCGGCGACAGGTTCATCTGCGAGCATAAGAGAAGGCTCTTGCGCCAAAGCTCTTGCAATTCCTACTCTTTGTTGCTGTCCACCTGAAAGATTTGAAGCACGAACATAAGTTTTGTCAATTATTCCAACTCTTTCCAAGGCAAGCATCGCTATTTCTTTATCTTCTGCAGGCCACATACCTAACGTTGAACGCCACGAAGGAACATTAGCGAGTCGACCCATTAGAACGTTGTTTAAGACACTTGTTCTGTTTACAAGATTAAATGTTTGGAAAATCATTCCAGTTTTAGAACGTACTTGTCTCAATGTCTGGGAATTAGCATTTACGACCTCAGTTCCGTCAACGATAATTGATCCTGAAGTAGCAGGAACCAGTCCGTTGAGTACCCGAAGCAGTGTAGATTTCCCTGCTCCGGATAACCCAACGATTACGACAAATTCGCCATCCTGTATCTCGAGGTCAACGTCTTTTAGAGCCTCAACTCCACCTGGGTATGTAACTGAGACACGTTCAATTTTTATCACGCGTATTCCTAATTATTAAGATCTAAAAGACCCAAGTTCTTATTAGTCGTTAATTCCTAGCTTTTCATTTGCTTCGCGAACGATGTCGAAATCTGAATCCTTCGCTACTTGCATGTCAGTCCATCCGAATACTTCATCAGAAACTGCTTCTCCTTCTTCAGTTTTGAGATAAGCATCCATGTTGTAGTAGATGGCACCTTTCAAACTGTCAGGCAAGTCAGTTCTTACAGCAATTACGTCATTTGGAATTTCTGCAGTCAGGTTAAAGACAATAACATTTTCACCAACATCTGGATTTGTTTTCCTCATTGTTCGGCGAGCGTCATCGTAGGCAACACCAAAGTCTGCATCTCCGTTGTAAACAGCAGCTACAGAACCATCATGTCCACCAGCAAAAACCTTTTCATATTGGTCATCGTTAATTCCAGCATTTCGTAATTGCAAGGTTGGATACTGATATCCAGAAGTAGAACTTTCATTTGTAAAGGCAACAGTCTTACCAACTACATTGCTCAAATCTGCCGTACAAGACATTCCAGGGGAGACAGTTCCTGCATCTACATTTTCTCCTTGAGCCTTGCCTGAATCACCAAAGTAAATTCCTATTTGTAGCGCAACTGCATCTAACGCATCGACTTGTGCGATTCCATCATCGGTGTTTACTAGAGCTGTCCCGGATTTAAGTGTGCCTGGATTGCAGATACTGGAATCATTAGTCATCCATTGGCCATGGTATGTAGGAGCTCCGTAGCGGATGGCTTGTGCCATTACGCTCATATTTCCAAATTCTTTCTGAGCCATGACGAAGCCAGCAGGACCAAATGCCCCTAGATCAGCTTCTCCGGTTCCCATAGCTACACCAAGTCCGACAAAATCAGTTGTGACAATACCTTCAACTTTTATTCCAAGTTTTTCTGTAAGGTGATCCATCATTGGTTGTATGTTGTCTTGCAAGCTCTCTTGCTCTTGGCTCGGCACAAAACCGAAGACAATTTTGTCAGGCCATTCTTCTCCTGATTGTTCCGATTCATCACTTCCACAGGAGGTGACTAAAAGTGCAAGGGCTAATACTACGGCTACTCTTTTCATCATTTTCATTCAAATCTCCAATTTTGAATATTTGGCTATAAACACCTATAGCGAAACTTAAGCAAACACTAGTAAATAAAACCAATAGATACCACTTTCTGCGAAATGAACTTTTGATTAACAGATAGAAACTAATTTCGAGATTATTTTAAAAGCTTCTAACTCGAATCTAAATAGGTTCTATTGTTCACCTATGAGAGGTTTCAAATGACTTTGACCCATCTTGGCCGTATAGCTGCAGTTTTCGCAGTTGTTTGTTGGTCTGCAGGGAATGTAATTGTTGCTCGTCTTGATCTTTCAGGTATAGAAATTGCATTCTGGAGACAATTTTTGGGTGCAGTTGTTTACGGTACGGTCTTCATTTTGATAGGTAAAAGATTCACTTGGTCTCAAATAAAGCTTGCATTTCCTGTCGCGATACTTTTTTGTTCTGAGATAGCAGTGTTTTTCACAGCCTTAAACATCACCACGGTTGCAAACGCGACAATTATTGGTGCGTTGCAGCCAATCGTTTTGATAATCGTCGCAGGTGGAAAATTTGGAGAAGTTATAACAAAGAGATTGGTTGGAATTTCGATTTTCGCGACAGGGGGAGTGGCTGTAGTTGTTTTAGGTTCAAGCAACGACGTTTCATGGAGTCCCTTGGGAGATCTGCTTGCTTTGCTTGCGATGATCTTATTTTCAGCTTATTTTGTGGCAGTAAAATCAGTTCGAGTTCATATTGACACTTTTACCCTTCAGACATTGGCAATGTTCATAGGCTCCATAGGCTTACTTCCTTTTTTAGTTATTTTTCAAGGTTCAACTTCAGGTTTTCCCGCCCTTACTCAAAATGAGTTTCTTTGGATAGTGGTTTTGTTGATAGTCCCAGGAAGTGGCCACTT
>DBFL01000057.1:13288-39801 GCA_002294285.1 Candidatus Neomicrothrix sp. UBA881 | reverse complement strand
GTGTTATCTGCAGGTGGAGCTTGGGTTTTCCTTGATCAGAGTGTTTCAATTTTGCAAGTTGTTGGTGGCGCTGTTGTCATATTTGCCTTAGTGATAGTTACAAGAGATGATGTTGTTTCTGAGAATATAGAGAGCGGAAAAACGTAGATAATTAATCTGAAAATTAAAAGTTGACCCCGTATGTGACAAAATGAGGTTTTTGATCTACGTTTGCGTGAACGCAAACAATTAGCTAATGGAGGAAAAAAATTGAGTGCTGATGGTACGTGGAATGTAACACTTAACAGTCCGATGGGAGCTCAAGCAGGGACTCTTGAACTTGCTTCTGATGGAAATACTCTTACAGGGAGCATGTCGGGTCCGCAGGGAAGTATGGAACTAGAAAATGGCACTGTAGACGGAGATAATCTTTCGTGGACAGTTAACATGACGCAACCAATGCCTATAACAATTGAAGCCACCGCGACAATTGATGGTGATCAGATAAGTGGCGAAGCAAAACTTGGAGCTTTCGGAACAGCAACTTTTGAAGGTTCAAGAGCTTAACGTTTCTGACATAACTGAAAAATAGTTTTAAATTAAAGTCTTTCACCAGACAAACTCATCTCCTGTAATATCTTTGAGGACCTTTAACGCCTAAAGGTGTTGTAAAATTTCACCGGAGATCATAATGGACGTTCGTGAAAGTATTAAGAACCTTATACGAGAAGCGTTGTTGGGCTTGGGTCTTGATGCTTCTGTTGAGGTTCATTTAGAAAGACCTGCAAATAGCCAGCATGGAGATTGGTCTACAAACATTGCTCTGGCTTTAGCGAAAAAAGCAGAGTTGGTTCCACGGGATTTGGCGAATGAGATTAAAAGAGTTTTAGAAGAACTCTATTCTGAAGATATTTCTGCAATTGAAGTTGCAGGGCCTGGATTCATAAATTTTTATTTGGATAAATCTTGGCTTTATGACGTTCTGGTTCAAGTGGTGACTGCAGGCTCGGATAATTGGGCGCGGTTAGGAGAAGGTGAAGGAAGTGAAGTAATTGTTGAATTTGTTAGCGCCAATCCAACCGGACCTTTGCATGCTGGACATGGAAGGGGAGCCTGTTACGGCGATTCAGTTGCCAGACTTTTAGAAAGATCAGGTTATTCAGTTGCTAGAGAATTCTATGTGAATGATCGAGGAACTCAGATGGATCTTTTTGCCGCTTCTTTAGCAGCTTGCGTTTCCGGGAGAGATGTTCCCGAAGATGGATATCACGGCACTTATATAAAAGAGTGGGCTGAGGAGATTCCTGAAGGTGATGATCCTCTTGTTTGGGGAAAGCAACGTGCGCTTACTGCACATAAAGAAGTATTGAGTGATCTAAATATAGAATTCGATTCATGGTTCAGTGAGACTTCGATGGTTGAATCTGGAGCGATTGAAGAAACTCTTTCAATGTTAGAAGAGGCCAATGCTTCTTATCAAAGAGATGGTGCCACTTGGCTCAAAAGTACAGAATATGACGATGATAAAGATCGAGTATTAGTTAAATCAGATGGAGAATACACCTATTTATTGCCAGATGTTGCTTACCACTTAGACAAGTTGCAAAGGGCTGAGCGTCTCGTAAATGTATGGGGTGCTGACCATCATGGTTACATCACTCGCATGAAAGCAGCGGTCGAGTCATTGGGGTACGACCCAAAGAGATTAGACGTGGAAGTCACTCAGATGGTAAATCTTCAGCGTTCCGGAGAGGAAGTGAAGCTTTCTAAAAGAACTGGTGACATAGTGGAACTTTCTGAGGTCGTAAAAGAAGTAGGACCAGATGCTGCACGTTTCACTTATTTATTGCAGTCAATAGACACTACACAAACATTTGATTTGGACTTGGTTTCTAGAAGGGTAAACGAAAACCCTGTTTTCTATGTCCAATATGCTTATGCTCGAATCCGCTCGATGATGAAAAAAGCTGATGAAGTTGGTTTTGAACCTCTTCCTATTTCAGAAATTGATCTATCAAAACTTCAACATTCTAGAGAACTGGTATTAATCAGGTCATTGCATGAATTGCCTGAAATTGTTGCTCGGGCTACTCGTGAATTGGCTCCTCACCAGATAACAACGTGGCTACGGGAATTTGCTGCCGATCTGCACGGTTTTTACCATGATTGTCGTGTTCTGGGTGATGAGATAGAACCGTCCTTAACACAAGCAAGGTTTGTGTTGATGCAGGGTGCCCTAATCGGGTTAGAAGTGGGAATGCATTTACTTGGAGTAAGCGCACCTGAAGAAATGTGGCGCGATGAAGTTGAAAGTTCAGAAGGAGACGGATGATGGCAGGAGCAATTATGCGGGAACTACTTCCAGATAATGCAGATACCTCATCGGAGGAGCGAACCCTTGTAGGCGGATGCGATCTGGTGGAACTCGCCAACGAATTTGGGACACCTCTTTTCGTTTACGATGAAAATCATTTACGGTCCAGATGCCGTGAAGCAGTCGAAGCATTTGATGGCAATGTCGCTTATGCCACAAAAGCTTTTCTTTGTATTGAGATGGCGAGACTTGCTTATGAAGAAGGAATGAATCTTGATGTGGCAACTGGAGGAGAGTTGTTTATAGCTAGAAAAGCCGATGTTCCTGGTGAGCGAATAGTCATGCATGGGAATAATAAAAGCCTTGAAGAACTAAACTTCGCACTTAGAGAAGGCGTGGGGCGCATTGTAGTAGATTCTTTCAACGAACTTGAACGGTTAGAAGAGTTGTCTGCTGATTTAGGCATAACAGCTAAAATTCTCTTAAGAGTTACGCCTGGGGTAGAGGCACATACTCATGAATTTATTTCTACAGGTCAAGAAGATTCAAAGTTTGGTTTTACAGTCGCATCTGGTTTAGCTGCGGAGGCTGTTGATAGGGCGAGAAGATCCAACCACTTAGATTTATTTGGTCTGCATGCCCATATAGGGAGTCAGGTTTTTGATGTTGAGCCATTTGCTAAAGCTGTCGCAGTTTTGGCTGAATTTGCAGCTCCTTTTGATTTTCCTGAATTATCCGTGGGTGGAGGTTTGGGAGTTCCTTACGTTGAAGGTGAATCTGCCCCGTCTATAAAAGAGTGGGCAGAAGCTATCTTTGAAGCTTGCAGTAAAGCTGGAGTCAAGTCACTGGTTAGTTCAGAGCCGGGAAGGTCCATAGTCGCTAGTGCGGCAGTAACTCTTTATACGGTTGGGACTATAAAGGAAGTGCCTGGTCACAGGACGTACGTTTCAGTTGATGGAGGGATGAGTGATAATCCAAGACCGGTTCTTTATGGTTCTGGGTATGAAACTTTTTTACCTCGTGCTAATCAAGCACAACGTCAAAAAAATGTACGTCTTGTAGGTAAACATTGTGAATCTGGAGACGTACTTATTAAAGAAGCATGGGTGCCTGAAGATTTGGCAGTCGGAGACATTCTTGCCACTCCTGTAACTGGAGCTTATGGGTATTCAATGGGCTCTAATTACAATCAAGTCCTCAGACCAGCAGTGGTTTTTGTATCTGATGGCTCGCCACGAGTAGTTGTGGCTCGTGAATCATATGAAGATCTAATAAGACGTGACATTTAACATATAAAAGAAGTTAAAACAATACCTGACTACGGGCCTGTGGCAAGTACCGTATGAGTATGGAACAAGTTAATGTCAATATAGGACTTTTAGGTTGCGGAACAGTTGGAACTTCTCTTCTCGAGTTGCTTTATGAACAGAGAGAGGCAATTCTCCAACGCACGGGGTTGGAGATAGATGTCACGAAGGTGTCTGTGAGAGATCTTTCCAAATCGCGAAATGTGCCTATAGAACAGTCTTTGTTTACTGACGACCCGAAACAGGTTGTTGAGAGTGCCGAAGTAGATGTTGTCATTGAAGTGATGGGCGGTATTGATCCATCTAGAGAATTAATTTCAAAAGCGCTTGAGTTGGGAAAATCTGTAGTTACAGCAAATAAAGAACTTTTAGCTGCCCATGGAGAAGAATTGTATGCCCTAGCCGAACAGTCAGGTGTTGATCTGTTGTTTGAAGCTGCTGTGGCAGGTGCAATTCCCATTATCCGACCATTACGTGAGTCTTTAGTCGGAGAACCGATTACCAGAATTATGGGGATTGTGAACGGTACAACAAATTTCATTCTTACAAAAATGTCTGACGAGGGCATGCCATATGCGGAAGCATTGGAAGAGGCCCAGAAGCTGGGTTATGCAGAAAGCGACCCAACAGCAGATGTTGAAGGTCATGATGCTGCAGCTAAAGCAGCGATAATTGCAAGCCTCGCCTTTGGAGGGAGGGTTAGCTCCAGTGATGTTTATGTGGAAGGTATTACAGAAATAACTCCTGAAGACCTACAATTTGCGCACCGCTTGGGTCATTGCATAAAGCTGTTGGCGATTGCGGAAAAACAAGACAGCAACGGTGAAGAGTCTTTATGCGTTCGTGTTCATCCGAGCATGGTTCCTTTATCTCATCCTTTGGCAAATGTCCAAGAAAGTTTTAACGCTATTTTTGTTGAGGGCGATTCAGTGGGTGACTTGATGTTTTACGGTAGAGGCGCTGGAGGTCAACCAACCGCATCAGCTGTGCTGGGAGATTTGATTGACGCTTCTTGCAATATAAAAAGATCAAGCAGTGCTTCAATTGGAGAGTTCAGATCTATAAGAATTTCACCAGTTGCTGATTTAGAGACTCGGTACTTTTTGGAAGTAGAGGTAGATGATCGGCCAGGCGTTTTGGCACAAGTAGCAGCTGTTCTTGGGGAACACAATGTGTCAATACAGTCTATGGAACAAGAAGGTCTCGAAAGCGAAGCCAGGCTTATTTTCATTACCCATAAAGCGCTAGAAAGTGATTTTCAAGCAGCTATAGATGCTTTGGACGAGCTGCAAATAGTTAGAAGCATCGGAACTGTCCTAAGAGTTATCGGAATCGATTAAGTCGAGGGGTGTAAGTGAGGTATGTAAGTACAAGAGGTCTAGCGCCAGAAAAAACCTTCAGTGAAGCCTTGTTGACAGGTTTAGCAGAAGACGGGGGCTTGTATGTCCCATATGAATGGCCGACATTGCAGTATTCAGGCAGCGGAGATTATTTGGAAACCGCTTTCAAAGTTATGAACCTGTTTATCGATGGAGGCATCGCGGAGAAAGAACTTAGGCAAATAATTACTGACGCCTATAGCTCTTTTGAAGCACAAGAAGTGGTTCCTTTGATTGAACTAGATGATCAAATCTACCTAATGGAGTTATTTCACGGTCCAACTCTTGCTTTTAAAGACATTGCCTTACAACTAGTTGGAAGGTTGTTCGATCATGAATTAAATGCCAGAGGAGAACACCTGACAATTGTGGGAGCGACTTCAGGTGATACGGGTTCAGCAGCGATTGAAGCTTGCAGGGATAGACAGAATTTGGACATAGTTATTCTCCATCCGGCAGACAGAGTTTCTGATGTTCAACGAAAACAGATGACTACCGTAGATTCTTTCAATGTTCATAATGTTGCTATTGAAGGAACCTTTGATGACTGTCAAGATCTGGTTAAAGCGATGTTCAATGATCTCGAGTACAGAAATAGCTTGAAACTAGGTGCTGTTAACTCAATTAACTGGGCAAGGGTTATGGCTCAAATTGTTTATTACGTGGTGGCTTGTGAGAAACTTGGTTCCAATGAACAGCAAGTAATTTTCTCTGTTCCAACCGGAAATTTCGGAAATGTATTTGCTGGCCATGCAGCAAGGAACTGTGGTCTTAATATTCCAAAACTGCTGGTAGCAAGTAATAAAAATGACATACTTACACAGTTTTTCAACACAGGTGGAATGGAGATCAGTGAAGTCATTCCAACTCTCTCCCCAAGTATGGATATACAAATTTCATCTAATTTAGAAAGACTCATCTTTGAGTTACTAGGTAGAAATGGTGGAGATGTAAGAAATCTTCTCGAAAAGTTTCGCTTAGATGGAAGCATTAATGTAGGTCCTGATGTGGAGGCAAAGTTGTCCGATAGTTGGAACGGTTACAGTTTTGATGATGAAGAAGTAGTTAATTGCATTTCTTTAGAATCGGAAAAATCAGGAGTAGTGCTTGACCCACATTCAGCTATAGGAGTGTTGGCTGCACGTGCCTACCGAAAAGAAAAAGACAATCAAAAAGTTCCGATTGTTTGCCTTGCTACAGCGCATCCAGCTAAATTTCCTGAAGCGGTTGAGCAGGCCATTGGTCACTGTCCACCTCTTCCAGACCGATTAGCAGATTTGCATGAGCGTCCGGAGTATTTAACTCTTTTACCAAATGATTTAGAAATTGTAAAAGACCATGTGAAGAACTGTTCCAGAATAGGTATAGGGAAATAGGCCAGAAATGCTGAAGGTTTTTAACATAATGGGAAAATCATGAAGTATGTAATATGCGTTCCAGACGGTTGTGCTGATTTGCCTGTTCCTGAACTTAATGGGAAGACTCCTTTAGAGGTAGCCAGCATGCCAAATCTTGACGCGCTCGCTGCGCGAAGTACTTTAGGCCGTGCAGAAGTCATTCCGAGTGGCATGCCACCAGGAAGTGATGTGGGGAACATGTCAATCTTTGGTTATGACCCAAGCCATTACCATACAGGCCGTGCCCCAATTGAAGTTGCTGCTCTGGGAGTAAAATTGCGACCAGACCAAACGGCTTTTAGATGCAATTTGGTGAAAATAGTTGATGGTGTAATGGTTGATTACGCAGGCGGAAATCCTTCCTCGGATGAAGCAGCAGAAGTTATTGCTGAAATCAATAAAGAACTGGGCAAACCAGATGACGGGATCTATTTCTTACCTGGTGTAAGTTTTCGTCATGCGCTGATTGCGCCCAGATATTTCGCTGATGCTGATTGCGTGCCTCCCCACGATTTAACAGGTAGTCAGGTGGTGTTACCTTCAGGGGCATCTGGACAAGAAATTTCAGATTTAATGATTGCATCTGAGAAAATATTGTCACAATCAGACTTAGATGCAACGGGAATTTGGTTGTGGGGGCAAGGCACTCAACCACAACTTCCATCTTTTTTTGACGTCAACGGTGTCAATGCGGGTTTAGTTACGGCGGTAGACCTTGTTAGGGGTATTGGCAAGTTAGCGGATATGAAGGTTTGCGACATTCCAGGAGCAACCGGCTGGTATGACACGGATTATGAAGGAAAGAGAAACGTAGCTTTAAAAGAATTAGAAGATGGTTTAGATCTTTTCATAATTCATGTTGAGGCGACTGATGAAGCTGGTCATGCCGGAGACATCGAAGCAAAAGTTGAGGCGCTTGAAAATTGGGACTCTCGAATTTTAGGTGACTTAATTTCCGGCTTAGATTCGATGGGACCGTGGAGATTGTTAATGCTTCCTGACCATGCGACCCCTCTAACACTTAGAACACATACACCCGATCCGGTTCCTTACTTGCTGTTTGATTCTGAAAAAGATTCATCCGGGGGTGTTTTTACCGAAATTGGTGTTTCAGAGTTGCCTTTGGTTGAGGGGCATCAACTAATGAAGACTCTTCTAGCTGACTAATAAATGGTTATTTTTAAAAAAAAATAAAAACTGATTTTTAAATATGTTTTGTGTTGTAGACGACTATGACTCCGCATACAGTACAAGGTGTCGTTACGGCTGAGGGCCTGATTGACATTCAGCAGGTCTGATTCTTAGACGATTGTGACCCAGAGCGCATTTCGTTTTAACGGCAATCAATTTCGTGTTAAACCAATTTCTGAGGGTTAAACACACAATTACACAGACACAGAGGTGTTTAATTATGGACTCGACTGAGTTACAAAGCGATTCATTGGAAGCCAAGGGGCGAGATGAACTTATTACTATTGCTACTGCTCTAGGCGGTAAACCAGCTTCTCGTGCCAGAAAAGCTGAGATAGTTGAAATGATTCTTGAGTTATCTTCTGGGGGAGGTGCTCCAACTCCTGAAACCCAAGAACCTGCTAAACAAGATCAAGCAGAAGATGAAACAGAACCTTTGGCTGAATGGGAGGTTGCTCTTCAGGAGGAGTCTAAAGAGGAAACCAGTGATGATTCCAGCAAATCTGATGAGACCAGCAAATCTGATGAAAAAGAAGGGTCGGAAAGCGGAAGTAGCAGAGCACCATCTGGCAAAGACTCTGAAACAAGGAGTTCAAACAATAATCGTGAAAAACGCAGTGGAGAATATACTGAACCCGGAAACCGTCGACGTCGACGTCGAGGCCGGGGTCCTGACATGCCAGATGAATCCTGGGACGGTGAACCAGTTTCAATAGAGGGTTATTTGGATCTGCGTAACGAAGGCTATGGATTTTTAAGAACAACAGGTTTCCGACCTTCAAAACAAGATGCTTATGTTTCAGTTAAACAAGTCAAAGAGTTTGACCTTCGTCGTGGCGATTATCTGGTAGGTGGTGCTAGACCTGCAAATAGAAGCGAGAAAAATCCTGCCCTTTTGAGACTGGACACTGTAAATGGAAAATCACCTGAAGAAGCAAAAAAACGACCTAATTTTGAAGACTTAACACCTCTTTTTCCAGATGAGCGGTTAAATCTTGAACTTGCTGCTGACCCTTCTAATATGACCGCTCGCATCGTCGATCTGTTGTCTCCAATAGGTAAAGGTCAAAGAGGTCTTATTGTTTCACCACCCAAAGCGGGTAAAACAACAATCATGAAACAGATTGCAAGGTCAATCGAGACCAACAATCCTGAGGTCAAACTAATTGTCTTGTTGGTAGATGAAAGACCTGAAGAAGTGACTGATATGAAGAGATGGCTCATAAATGGTGAAGTCGCAGCGTCAACCTTTGACAGGCCAGCTGAAGAGCATACAGCTATTGCTGAAGTAACAATAGAAAGAGCCCGAAGACTTGTTGAATATGGTGAAGATGTCGTAATTATTCTTGACGGGATAACAAGATTGGCTCGAGCTTATAATTTGGCCGCTCCTGCTACAGGCCGAATCATGTCAGGTGGTGTTGACAGTGGAGCCTTATATCCACCAAAGAAATTTTTTGGTGCTGCCAGAAATGTTGAAGAAGGAGGCTCGTTAACTATTTTGGCAACAGCTTTAGTAGAAACAGGTTCCAAGATGGACGAGGTTATCTTTGAAGAGTTTAAAGGAACGGGAAATATGGAACTTCGTTTAGATCGAAGGATTGCGGAAAGACGTGTTTACCCAGCCATCGATGTCAATGCCTCCTCAACGCGTCATGAAGAACTCTTATTCGATCGTAAGCAACTGAATCAGGTATGGAAGCTAAGACGTGTTCTAAACGGTTTAGCGTCGGATGGTGATAATGGTTCAGGTGCAGGTTTGGAACTGCTCATTGACCGGCTGAAAACCTTTCCCAATAATGATGAATTTCTGTCAGAAGTTGCCAAAGGGCCTTCTATGGAAGCTTCCTAATTTTAAAGGTTGCTAATGTTAAATATTTCCAACAGACTGGACTGCTATGAAATCTGAAATACATCCTGAATATAGAACGGTGGCGTTCCAAGACACGAGTGAAGGAACTACATTTTTAATTTCTTCGACAGCTGAAACTTCAGAAACCACAGTTGTTGATGGTGTTGAATATCCATTAGTTAAAGTTGAAGTTTCATCAGCAAGCCACCCTTTCTTTACGGGCAAAATGCAAATTATTGATACTGCCGGCCGAGTTGAAAGATTTGAGCGTAGATACGGCAAAGGTCGCAAAAAAGGTTCTTAAGAGAACTTAAAGAAAATTTTTGCAAAACAATTGCCTTGGAACGAGAACAACGGTTATCTCTTAACCGGAGCAAACTGAGGAAAATTCTTCTTAAAGAGGATTGTCAAGAAATTGACAGTTTGATTGACACTTCCGGTAATGGGCTTAGAGGAAGTTCGACCTTATGGGTCTTAGCGGATCAGGAAACTCCAGAGGAGACCCTTGGTGCTTCTCTTTTAGAGTTAACAGCGCATGAAAACCTGCATTTGGTTATTTATTTTGAAAATCTTCAGGACGCTCAGACCACACAAAGGAGATCAAACGCTTTAAAGCCATCTCCTAGTATTTTCTTTTTCTCTAACGGAAAAGCAAATCAGGTTGAACCTGCTCTTTTTGATGAGAGAAAATTTGTTGAGCCTCCATTGCCAGAATTTGAAGAGTTGTGTTTGAAATTCGACTTGGAAAAAGTCTATGAATTTGGAACCTGGTCAGGAGAAATTTTGGGACTTGAAGTTCTGAGAGTTTTCGATAATGAAATTCAAGTGGGTGTCGGGAAGCTAGATCGAGAAGCCAATTCTTTAATTAGTAGGGGCAAGCCTGTGTCAGACGTTCTTTCATCAGCCGTAGAAATTGTACGTCTTTCTAGAAATTCAGAATCTAGCCTTCACCCACTTTCTAGACTTGTACGAGAAAGGTGGCTCAGAGCAGATGCTGTAGCCAATCCTAGGGAATATGGCATGGAGAGTTTAATTCTTTTGGAGCCACTTATAGAGAGGAAGTCGCTTCGAGATTCAATGCCTACAGCGGCAATGGGTTTTGATGAGAAAGGAGAAAAAGTCCTGTACGTTTTTTCTGTTGGTATAGATATCAGATTGGTCCCATTTATTGCTGATTTAATGTTGCTTGAGTTGCCAGATCGCGTTGAAGTGGTAATTCCGAACAAAGATATCCTTGTGCCGATAGAAAAAAGTCTGAAATTTCTGAACATACCTCTAACAATTAGAGGTGTTGTTGGGGGATGGGAAAGATCCTCTGTTTAATTTGTTATTTTGTGTAAAAATGGATTGCATTATTGCACTAAGCCACATACCGCTACCCTGAGCTAATGATTGATCAAGTAAAAGCTTTAATCTCTGAGTTTGAAGATGTTGAACAGCGTTTAGCTGACCCTGAAGTAGTTTCTGACTCAAAGTTGTTAGAAGAACTTGGGAGAAGGCATAAAGAATTAGTAAGCGCTCTTTCTGCGGGTAGGCCACTTCAAGCGGCATATGAAAATCTTGATACTGCACGAGAATTGATGGAAGTCACCGAGGGTGAAGAGCGTGACCAGCTTCAAGAGGAAATAAGTAAGTTAAAAACTGAAATCTCAGAATTGGAGACTGAATTACGAATTCATTTATTGCCACAAGATCCGAATGATGGAAGAACGGTAATTGTAGAAATTAGAGGCGCAGAAGGCGGCGAAGAGGCCAACCTTTTTGCACGTGACCTTCGCGACATGTATGCGGCTCTTGCAACTACAAAAGGATGGGCAGTTGAACCTCTTGAGAGCAGGGAGTCTGACATGGGTGGCTTCACGGAAGTGGTCTTTTTAATTCGTGGCGAAACTGCTTGGGCGCATTTAAAACATGAAGGGGGTGTTCATCGTGTGCAAAGAGTTCCTGTCACTGAATCCCAAGGTCGTGTTCACACATCTTCGGCTACTGTCACTGTTCTTCCTGAGGCAGATGAAGTAGAAATAGCTATAGAAGAAAAGGATTTACAGGTTGATGTTTATAGATCATCAGGGCCTGGGGGCCAATCCGTAAACACAACAGATTCTGCAGTACGTATTACCCATTTGCCAACTGGTTTGGTTGTGACTATGCAAGACGAGAAGAGTCAACTTCAAAACAAAACAAAGGCTCTGCGGGTTTTAAGGGCCAGGTTGCTTCAGGTTGAACAGGAGCGTCAGCAGTCGGAAGCTGCATCTGCTAGACGGGATCAAGTAGGTGGTGGTGGAAGATCTGAAAAAATTAGAACCTATAATTTTAAAGAGAATAGGGTTACTGATCACCGGATTGGGTTAACTCTCCATCGGTTGGAGAGGATTCTTGCAGGTGAACTTGATGAACTAGTTGATGCCTTACTGATTGCAGAAAGAGATCGACAATTAGCTGAAACCCTTGATTAATAGAAGAAAATAGTGGGAACAGGGTTGTTTAGTACGGATGCATCGTTGAGTTGGAAGGAATTATTGGCTGAAACAGCGCGCAACCTTTCAGTTGATAATGCAGAACTTGAAGCAAAGTGGATTATTGAAGAAGTGTCTGGGATCACTGGGCAGGGTGATTATCTAGAAAAAGCAAAACCAATACAGTTGGATCGATTGAATCGCTTGATTGAGAGAAGATTAACTGGCGAGCCACTTCAGTATGTTCTAGGTAGATGGCAGTTTAGAGAACTTGACATGTTTGTAGATAAAAGGGTTTTGATACCGAGACCAGAGACTGAGGTTCTAGTTGGATACGTGATCGAAGAGTGCAGAAACAAGAAAGTTGAATTCGAGACTCAAATGGATTTAAATGTTGCAGATCTGGGTTGTGGTTCGGGTGCAATAGGTCTCTCCATCGCTGCAGAAGTTGAAGGTGTTTCTGTATGGTGCAGCGATATTTCCGAAGAGGCGGTTTCTGTTACTCGTGCAAATCTTGCAGGTTTAGGAATGGCAGGTCAAAAAGTTTCTATAAGTCAAGGTTTTTGGTTTGATGCGTTGCCAGAGGAGCTTTTGGGAAAGTTTGACGTGATTGTTTCGAATCCTCCGTATATAGGCAATGAAGAAGAACTGCCTTTAGAGGTTAGTGAGTGGGAGCCTTCTTCTTCCTTGAGAGCAGGTCCGCTAGGAACAGAGAATCTAAGTTTTTTGTTAAGAAAATCAATTGAATGGTTGGCCTCAGACGGAACATTATTTTTAGAATTATCGCCCATGCAGGCAGATGAAATGGCTCAAGAGGCTCGGTACTTAGGCTATAGAGAAGTTAAGTTGAGACTAGATTTAGCTGAAAAGGAAAGAGTCCTAGTAGCTAAGAAGCCATTATGAACAAGATTCTAGATTTGGATTCGGACTTTGATAAAGCGGTATCTGAGGCAGCTGAGACTTTAAATGATGGAAAGCTGGTTTTACTTCCTACTGATACTGTTTACGGCCTAGCCGCCATTCCAACTGATAGAAGTGCGGTTGAAGAAATTTTCCAGCGGAAAAAACGTTTAAGTGATCAAGCATGCGCTGTTCTGATTTCAGAAATCCACGAAGTATTTGATCTTGCAGTTCCTTCGTCAGAGTTAGAACTCTTATCTCAAAACTTTTGGCCAGGTCCCATGACTATCGTTGGCAAGAGAGCTCAAAACTTGAACTATTTTCTAGGCGGCGATGAAAGTTCAATAGGAGTCAGATGTCCTGACCATACATTTATGAGATCTTTGACAGCTATAACAGGACCTTTAGCGGTCACTTCAGCCAATCTTTCTGGTCTGCAAACTCCAGAAAACGCGAAAGAAGCCGTATCAGAATTAGGTGAAAACTTGTTGGTTGTGGATGGGGGACCTTGTAAAGGTAAACCCTCGACCGTTTTGAGCCTCTTAGGGGAATCTTTAGAAATCCTTCGTGAAGGAACAATAGGAGTTGAAGATCTTGTTGCGGCAGGTCTTCGAGTTTAAGAAGGCTAGTCTATTGTTATGAAAGTAATAGCAATAGGTTGTGATCACGCGGGTTTCGAACTCAAAGAACGTTTAAAAAGCGAACTAAACGATATGGGTCATGAGGTAATTGACTGCGGAACAGATTCAACAGAAAGAGTCGATTACCCCGATTATGGATTTGCAATTGGCACGACGGTCATGGAAGGTCCTGCGGATTTGGGAGTTGCAGTCTGTGGATCTGGTATCGGCATAGGAATAGCAGCGAACAAGATTTCTGGAATCAGAGCAGCCACTGTCAACGATGTTGAAACAGCCAAATGGGCCAAGGCTCACAATAATGCGAATGTTCTTTGTTTTGGAGAGCGACTTATTGACCCTGAAATTGCAGTTGAAGCATTGAAGGCATGGTTGGATCAAGAGTTTGAAGGTGGACGCCATGAGGCGAGGGTGGCCAAACTTGATTCAAAGATTGACTCTTAACTGACTGGTATGAAATGTCATTTTTGAGGAGTATTCGTTCTGTTGTAAGGTTTCGAAAGTTTGAACTGAATCGAACAAACCGACTTTTGCGTAAGGTTGCGAATGTCGACGATTTAAGAAGTTTGGCTAAACGGCGTCTGCCTGCTGGAGTTTTTGACTACATAGATGGAGGCGCTGAGGATGAAATAACCCTAAGAAACAATGTTGATGCTTATCGAAATGTTTCTTTCAAACCCAGAGTGTTGCGAGACATGACACATGTAGATACTTCTACTTCCTTGTTTGGACGCAGACTAGCTTTTCCTCTTGTTTTAGCTCCAACAGGTTTTACTAGAATTGCACACTCTGAAGGGGAATTAGCGGTTGTCAGAGCAGCGACTAGAGCAGGTATTCCATTCACCTTGTCGACAATGGCTACACGTTCTATAGAGGAATGTGCATCAGTAGCTGAAAGCGACACTCGTCTTTGGTTTCAGATATACACGTGGAGAGATCGATCTGTTGTAAAAAATCTTGTTGAAAGAGCCGAAGCAGCAGGTTTCGAAGCTGTGTGTCTTACAGTTGACACAGCGGTTCTTGGACGGCGGGAGCGTGATGTGCGACGAGGATTTACCCTACCTCCTGAAGTTGGTCTTGGAACGATAATTGACGGTCTGAAAAACCCAGGATGGACATGGGACTTTTTGAAAGCAGATCCTATTCGTTTCGCAAACGTTGAAGGAATCACAGCTATCGACGGTTCAACAGCAGTTGATCTCGCAGAACACATGAAATCCCAATTCGACCCCGGTCTTTCTTGGAGTGATGTGGAATGGCTTAGATCCATCTGGAAGGGACCAATCTTGATAAAAGGAATCCAAACAGTCGAAGATGCTTTAATTGCTGTTGAATCAGGTGTAGAAGCTATCGCGATCTCCAATCATGGAGGAAGGCAACTAGATGGAGCGCCTGCACCATTCGACTTGTTACCAGAAGTTGCTGAAGCAGTTCAAAACCGTTTAGAGATAATTTGTGATGGCGGAGTCCGTAGAGGTTCAGACGTAGTAAAGGCGGTTTCGCTAGGAGCTAATGCGGTGATGACTGGAAGACCTTACCTTTACGCCCTTGGAGCATGTGGTGAAAGAGGAGTCGACCATGTTCTTGATCTGCTTCAAGAAGGTATTGAAAGAACAATGGCACTAACCGGAGTTGCTTCTGTAGAAGATTTATCACAAGATCTAATCAGCAGAACAAAATAATCAGAATGTTACTTTAGTTTCCGGTTGATGCTTCAAGAATTCCTACAAGCATGTCGGTTAAGTTGTCTTTGTATTCTGAATTGCTAAGAGGTGTTTCAATCCCAGCTTCTATAGAGCGAGCCCTTTCTGAAAGAGATGAAGTCATTAATTGCATCATTGCTATAAGACGTTCTTGTCGAAGAACTGCTGGTAAAAAGTCAGGTCGGTTTTCGAGCATGTTTAGTGCTCTAGACAGGTGAGGTGAAGAAAGATCTCCTGAAAGGCTTCTCCAATTCGAGAATTGATCAGAAAGTTGTGAGACTATCTGCAGGTACCTGCATCCGCTGCTGGTATCAAAGCAACTTACCATCGGAACCACTAGAGCATTTATTAGAGAGCGAGTAGAAGACTCTTCACTAAGAGGCGAGAGAAGATCTCCCCTATGTTTGTCAATGGGCTGCCCATGAGAGGTGAGAATTCCTTCAAGAAGACCTTCTCTTGAGCCAAAGTGATATGTAACAGCTGATGTGTTCCGCTGTTCTGCGGCAAGGACAATTTCTTGAACTTGGACTTGCCAGATTCCTTTTAAGGCAAAAAGCCTTTCAGCTTCTAATAGGAGCTGTTCGCGTGTTTTGACGCTGCTTCGAGGCACTTATCCGAGTGGCAACAGGGCATTTGAAGGCAACACAGAAACTGAAATGTCTTCTGGAAGCTCATACTGGAAGTCAGGGAACTTCCTTTGCGCTTCTGCTCGGTGGCGATCTGTTGAGTGGATTGGATCCTTATCAAATTCCGGAATAACACGTTGTCCAAAAATTTCGAGCATTTCCAATACTTGTTCGTGTGCCATTCCTTCGATTGGCAATCCAAATACGACTTGGTCACAGCCGACTTCCTGATAGCGAACTAGTTGTTCACACACCTCTTCAGGTGTCCCGCAGAGCATGTAACCTTCTGCAATGGCCCAGTCGAGCATTTCATCAGTCCAGTTTGGGTCTATAGGGGCATCTGGCCAAGTAACCGCATCAGGTGATTTGGGCATAGTGTCGTGGTACATGTTCACCATGGTCACTAAATAGCCCCTTCCTTTGGTTTTAGCTATTGCTCTTGCCTCGTCTCTATTTTCAAGACAGATGACAGCATTTGTCATCATGACATTGTCATTTTTAAATTGACCGATTTGCTCTACAGGGTCTTGGATTGCTTCTTTGTATGCGTCGACACGCCCTTTTAGATTATGAATAGGCTCGAAATTAAAAGCTATAGCGCCTATTCCAAGGGATCCAGCTTTTGCAAATGTAGGTGGATTTCCACAAGCAACCCAAAGAGGGGGGTGGCCTTTACCGTATGGTTTCGGAAGAATATTGTGTGGAGTCGGCACAGTGAAAAATTCTCCTTTAAAGTCATAATCTTTTTGTTCCCACATTCGAGGTATTTCACGAATCACCTCATCCCACTGAGCTTTGGTTTCACTTGGGTCTGTGACATTAAAACTCAGAAGTTCATGACTACCTGCTCCACGTCCAGTTCCAAATTCAAAGCGGTTTTCTGTAACGTGGTCGAGCATTGCTGCTCTTTCTGCGATCCGGACAGGGTGTTCTTTATTGGTTGGCAAACTAGTGATTGCTGATCCAAGGTGAATGTAGTTTGTTTGCGCAGCTACCCATCCCATTATTGGCGCGGGAGCTGACATGTGACTGTACTCAGTGAGGGAGTGGTGCTCACCGAACCACATGTATTTCCAGTTGTTTTTATCAGCGACAACCCCGTAGTTAGCTTCACGCATAAGTTCGGTATGTTCGGATTCTGTGTCATGAGCTGCAGGTCCAGGTATGTATCCATTGCTAAAAATTCCAAACTCCATGGAACCCCCTTTATTTAATGGCCTCCATTAGTATGTCTGATTTAACTTGTTTTGTCAAGGCCTAGAGAAGTCTTGCTTGTAGGTTCAAAATGAGAATTAGGTAATTTGCATGGAAAGTGAACATATAAACGCTGGTCAGGAGCTGTTTCTGGATGGACAAGAAACTCTCGTGGGAGCATGGAAAAAAACCTTAGAAAAAAATCCTGAGAAGACACTTTTCTCTTTCAATGGAGAAAAGATAAATAGGGCAACTTTTTTTGATCAGACTTCTCAAACAGCGTCTGCTCTAGTTAACCACGGGTTAACACACGGTGACAGAGTGATTATTTCCGGAGAGACCTCACTGGATTTAGTTATAGCCCATGTAGCTTGTTTACGCCTTGGTTTGATACTCGTCCCTGTAAATGGTTCATATAGTGAGGCCGAGCTTTCATTTCTAATTAAGGATGCAGCCCCTAGTGCTGCTCTAGTAGATAATCAAGAGTGGCACGAACTTTTAAGTTCTATAGATCCTGACTTATTTATTTCTTCAACTTCACTAAAAATTGAAAGTGGACCTATCCCAGATCTAGATTTTTCTAAACCAGAAGATCCAGCTTTAATCGCATACACCTCAGGAACAACCGGAAAACCAAAGGGAGCTGTTCACACCCAGAGGACCTTATTAGCGGGAGCTCTTTCAGTTGCTACTGCTTGGGAATGGACAGAATCAGACAGTCTTTTGTTGTGCCTGCCTTTGTTCCATATTCATGGAATGGGCATTGGTTTGCATGGAACTTTACTTGTTGGAGGATCCGCTGTTCTACAGGAAGGTTTTGATCACGATTCGATCTTTTCGGCAATTACTGAAAACGGCTGCTCGATGTTTTTTGGTGTTCCAACTATGTACAACCGGCTCTTGGAAGATGAAAGGGTGACTCAACTATCTTCTTTACGTTTATGTGTCTCAGGATCAGCACCTTTGTCTGCAGATTTGCATAAACAATTAAAGGAAAGAGGTGTTGACGTGTTGGAGAGATACGGAACGACTGAAACTATGTTGACAATTTCTAATCCTTTTTTAGGAGAAAGACGCGCAGGTTCTGTGGGGCTCCCTCTACCTGGTGTTGAAATCAAAATAGAACAAGATAGCGGGGAGATTTTAGTTAGGGGCGAATCAGTTTTCAGAGAGTACTGGTCAAAGCAGGAGGAAACGGAATCTTGTTTTAAAAATGGATGGTTCAAAACAGGCGACATTGCAAAAATTGGCGACGACGGTTACATATCGATAAATGGCAGGATAAAAGAATTAATCATTACGGGTGGATTGAATGTCTACCCGCAGGAAGTAGATGACGTTCTACAGTTACACCCGGATATTGCTGAGGTGGCGGTTTCAGGAGTTGAGTCACAAGAATGGGGAGAGGAAGTTGTTGCTTGGGTAGTAATGAAAGAAGGGGTTGACAGTCTAGATTTAGATGAATTTAGAAAATTTGCTTCAAAAAATTTGGCTTCTTACAAACTTCCCAAGAGACTGGTATTTGTAAAAGAGTTACCAAGGAATGCTCTTGGTAAAGTTTTGCGACATGAGTTAAAAGCATAAGGGTGGCCAATGGGAAGTGAAATAAACACAAATAGCGTCTCATTTCATTTTGATGTGATGTGCCCTTGGGCGTACCAGACATCGATTTGGATGCGTGAAGTTCGAGACAGACTAGATATCGAAGTGGACTGGTGTTTTTTTAGTCTCGAAGAAATTAACAGAACGGAAGGAAAAAAACACCCTTGGGAACGCGAATGGTCCTACGGATGGTCAATGATGAGGATAGGCGCTTTCCTTAAAAGAATTGATCCTGCCTTAAACGACGCTTGGTACTTTAAATCAGGAACAGCTCTCCATATGGAGGGACGTAAGCCCCACGACCCCGAAGTAGCAAGGTTGCTTCTAACCGAGATGGATCAGGATCCAAAAGTTGTTGACGAAGCACTTGCAGACCTGACCACACATGACGATGTAAAACGAGATCACGAAATTGTCACTTCGTTAGGCGGGTTCGGTGTTCCAACACTTGTTTTTGAAGGAAATGAACGTATTTTCGGCCCTGTCTTAATCAACCCTCCAACAGGTGAAGAGGCAGAAAAGCTCTGGTCATTAGTAACTGGTTGGTTGGAATTTCCAAATCTATACGAGATGCAAAGACCTAAAATGCCAGTTGATCTTGAAAAAATAAGTGAGACATTCAATCCCTATGTTAAAGCAAGAGATTGGGAGACTAGGGCCAACCCAACACCGTAAAGAGGAGCGAGCATGAGTATGAACAAAGAACAGATAATAGAAGGATTCAGTCAAATATGGGAAAAATGGAACCACTTCGGATCAGAGTTGAATGAAACCCAGTGGGAAACACCCAGTCGCCTTCCCGGATGGACAGTTAAAGACAACTTGGCACATATCGTGGGAGGCGAGTACATGTTAAGTCGTCGAGAGATCCCTCAGACAGAGGTTTCAGGAGACCACATAAAAAACCCTGTAGGAGAGGCAAACGAAAAAGCACTCCAGATTTTTCGTGAAAAAGAAGGCAGTGAGGTGCTTGCTTTATTCAGAGAAATAACATCTGAGAGATTGCAAGTGCTGACCGAGATGAGTGAAACAGACTTTGAATCGGTTGGATTCACACCAGTCGGAGAAGCTCCGTATTCAAGATTTATGAGAATCAGAATCTTTGATGCTTGGCTGCATCTTCAAGATTGCAGAAAACCTCTGGGTCTCCCCGGGGATGAAGATGGTTTGCCAGCTGAGATTGCGATTGATGAGATTTCTTCCGCTGTTGGTTTTATAGTCGGCAAGAAAGGAGAAGCCCCGGAAGGAAGTAGAGTCGAGATAGTTCTTTCAGGGCCTGTCGAGAGATCGCTTCGAGTAGAGGTTAAAGATGGGCGAGCGTCATTGGTGGAAACTTTTGAAGAGGAAGCAACTAGCACTTTGACATTGTCTTCATTAGATTTCACCGCACTGACAGGAGGACGTGAAGACGCAGTGGCTTATTTAGATGATGGCCGTGTCACTTTAGGTGGTGATCTTGATGTCGCAAGAAAAATTGCTGAAAATTTCGCTTACACAATGTAGGAGCATAAAAAATGTCTTTTAGCCAAAAACTTTTAAACATACCTGCAGCCGAAGATTCTTTACCTGGTAGGGAAACTCCGATTACTTTGACAGGGGTCCATGCAGTAAATGGAAATAAGATCACCCCACCTTTTCCAGAAGAGATGAGTTCAGCCGTCGTTGGAATGGGTTGTTTCTGGGGAGCAGAGAGAATTTTTTGGGAACTAGAAGGAGTATGGACTACAGCAGTCGGATACAGCGGTGGCTACACACCCAATCCCACCTATGAAGAAGTTTGTTCCGGACTTACAGGTCATGCTGAAGTCGTATTAGTTGTCTATCAGAAAGAGCTAGTAGACATACGAGAATTGTTGAGAGTCTTCTGGGAGAATCACGACCCAACTCAGGGTATGAGACAGGGCAATGATATTGGCACACAATACAGATCAGGAATCTGGTTGTCGGATCAAGAAGATCTAGCTAAGGCTAAAGAAGATCTCAAGTTGTACGAAAAATCTCTAATTAATGCTGGTTTTGACGAGATCAAAACCACGGTAGAAACTCAAAAGGATTTTTATTTTGCGGAGGAATATCACCAGCAATATTTGTACAAGAATCCAAATGGGTACTGCGGAATTGCTGGAACAGGCGTCCTCTGTAGTAGGTAATGAAAATTACATGCCGATGTTTTCAGTTGTAAGAGAATTTTTTATTACGCGTCTTTATGATTAGGCTTTTGTTGGGGATAGAAAATGGGTGAATTTTTACTTGATCAAAAATTAGTTGATCGACTTGTCGCTGAAATGGAATATGAGCTGGAGCGAAAAGGTCCACCAGAAAATTTCCCCCAGTTCCCTGATATACCTTCAGCTCGTTACACGAGTAAAGATTTTTATGATTTAGAACAAAAGTATTTATGGAATAACAGTTGGTTAGTAGCGGGGCGAGTTGAAGATATACCTAAACCAGGAGATTATTTTCTGTTCGACGAGACTGGCATTCCTTTAATAGTTTTGAGAGGTAATGACAACAAAATTCGTTGTTTTTCCAATACTTGCAGACACCGCGGGGCGCCTGTTGTTAGGGAGAAAGAAGGCACAATACGCCATTTACAATGCCAGTATCACTCTTGGACCTATGGAATAGACAACGGTGAGCTTTTAGCAGTGCCAGATGAAAGAGATTTTGTGGATCTTTGCAAAGAAGACCGCGGATTACCGGAAATAAGTTGTGATACATGGGGTGGATGGATTTGGATCAATATAAATCCCAGCGCGTCTCCTTTGATGGAATTTTTAGGAAAAATCCCAGAAGAAATGAACCAGTATCAATGTGAGAATCTTCGTTTAGTGGGAACAGACCACCGCGAAGTTAATTGCAATTGGAAAGTTGCAATTGAAGCATTTCAAGAGGTTTACCACTTCAGATTCATACATGATCGGGGAGGGTGGACCAGCCTTGATTCGCGTGGGGGAACAATGGGACTTCTAAAGCATGGAAATTCGAGAATGGTAGTTCCACGGTCAAAACAGATGGTGGAGAAATTCGGAATGGAATCTTGGAAAGATTTTAAGGTGGTGGAAGATCCGTTGGGACTTGAAAATATTCCTACTGTTCATCCCATTGTCCACTGCACTAGCTACTCATTTACCATTTTTCCGAACTTTATTTCTCCTGTAGGTGCAACTGGGTTTCCCATAATGCTCTTTTTCCCCGCTGGAATTGATAAAACGAAAATACGTATCTACCACTATGCGCCCGACTGGGGAGATGGTGACCCACCGGAAGCATGGAAACAACGCATAGCTGAGTTTGCTGTTGTGATAGATGAAGATGTTTGGAATTTAGACGCAATGCAGAAAGCAATGGAGTCACCAACTTATGATGGAACACCTCTGTGTTATCAAGAGAGACGAATTTACAACATGCAAGAAGTGATCGATCGAGTAATAGGGGTTGAAAGAATCCCTTCAGAGATGTCTGTTCCCCAGTTGTTGGATAGTTACATAGAGGAGTAATTTTAGAGGCTTATAATTCCAGCCTCTTGAAGGGTTTCTAATTCTGATTGATCCAAGCCAAGCTCTTCCTTAAGAACCTGTTTTGTGTGTTCGCCTACCCATGGAACACGCGTCTCGGGTCCTTCACTAACTTTTGACATTTTTATCGGATTTCCAGGCAATAGGATCGGTTCATCGACGTCATCTGTTCTTGGTAGGGAAACGATCATATTTCTCTCATCCAAATGAGGATCGTTTATCACTTCTTCGGGAGTCAAAACTGGGCCTGAAGCGACATTAGCTTCTGCAAGAAGCTTCGAAGTTTCAGACCTCGTGAAATTTTTAGCCCATTTTTCCAAGGCGGGAATGATTTCAGAATGCAAATGCTTTCCCCATCCCGATCGTTCTTTAAACCGAGAATCTTCAATCCAACCAGGCTTGCCTATCAAATGTGCAAGATTTTCGAATTGATGTTCCCTGACGAACTGAATAACCAAGTAGCCATCGCTGCAAGAAAAAGGAGCAATCACATATGGTGCAGGATTGGGCTCACGCGGGATACCCATAGAAGCAAAATTTATAGCAACGTCAGCCAAGGACGCCATGCAGTCAAACATAGCTAGATCTATATATTGACCTTCGCCGGTGGCCTCTCTGTGTCGAAGAGCAGCGAGTATTCCTATTGCGCCAAATAAACTTGTTGCGATGTCTCCCACTGCACCCATGGGGTTAACTACAGGGGGTTCTCCTTCACGTTTTTTGAAATCATAAAGTCCAGACATCGCTTCTGCCACAGAGTTGTAAGCCGGCCAGTTTTGATAAGGAGAGTTCCCTGAATTCCCAAAACCCGAAATTGATATGACTATCACATCTGGGTATTTATCATTTATTGCTTTATAACCAATTCCAAATTTATCCATTGTTCCGGGTTTGAAATTGTCGCCCACTACATCGAATTTTGGTACTAATCGAAGAAAAAGTTCTTGTCCTTCTGATGTTGAGAGGTCGATTCCCACACTCTTTTTGTTCAAGTTATTACGGAGAAAAGTTGCACCTACTGGTCTTCCTAAAGGGTCACTCATAGAAGGTGCCGCACCTCGAGCTGACTCTCCTTTGGTTGGATGCTCTATTTTCACCACTTCGGCTCCCAAGCGAGCCAATAACTGAGTTGCAAATGGTAAAGCCTGCATTTGTTCAACAGCAAGAATTCTCACGCCGTCGAGTGGCTTACCGTACTTTCCGGCTTCTTCGTTTGATATTTCACCTAGATCCATCCAGCACTCCTTATGTCGGGAGAATAAAGATTTAAGCCTAGGATACTTCCTTAAGGTACATTGGATTGAATCAAGTTGTTTCTTAATAATGCAGAAGACAAGCAATTGGGGGATTGACTATGGAAGTCCATGGAATTATTTCGTATGGAACCTACATACCAAGAGGATGTTTGTCGCGTTCATCAATAGTTGAATTTACAGGTAAAGGCTCTGGAGAGGGCACACGCTCAGTCGCATCATACGATGAAAATACAACCACTATGGGGGTTGAAGCAGCTCGAAATGCTTTACATAACTCAGAGGTAGATCTAAAGAAGCTTTACTTCACAACCGTTATGCCCGCGTACATGGATAAAACAAATGCAACAAATATTCATGCTGCGCTCCAATTGGACGATTTTGTGGAAACGGTTGATTTTGGCAATTCCACTCGTTCAGCCGTTGGGGCTTTGAGCGTGGCATTAGAAAGTGGCTCTTCCACTTTGGCGGTTACTGCGGACCTACGAACAGGTCCATCAGGTAGCACAGAAGAGTCAGCCGGAGGGGATGCTGCAACAGCTTTTTTGATTGGAACCGAAGAACAAGGAAAGTTGCTTGCTGAGTATCTAGGAGGAGTTTCAATTACATCTGATTTTACTGACAGGTGGCGTGTCCCGGGAGAACCATACTCTCAAGTATGGGAAGAACGTTTTGGAGAACAGGTGTATGTTCCATTAGTCGATCGTGCTTGGAATGAAGCGTTAAATAGAGTTGGGATGAAAACAGAAGATGTCAATACAGTGCTTGTTGCAGGTTTGCATTCCCGCTCTGTAGCTAAATCAATTTCCTTACTTGACATCAAAGTTCCCGATGATCTGACTGGGCGAATTGGAAACACGGGTGCAACCCATCCGTCTCTTCTTTTAGCCAATTTTTTAGATGATGCAGAAGCAGACCAGACAGTTGCACTAATTGTTCTTGCAGACGGTTGTGACATCCTCTTTTTCAGAACCACTCAAGAAGTTGAAAACAGAAAAAGTTCCAATTCTATTTCCGATCAAATAGACGACCAATACCCAGTCCCTTACGGCAAGTACTTGTCATGGCGCGGGTTATTGGATAGTCAACTTCCAAACCGACCACCACCTGTTAGACCGTCGTCATCAGCGGCAAAAAGGAGAAATGACTGGAAAATGGGTTTTGTTGGCTCGAAGGACAATACAACGGGAATAATTCACATGCCGCCATCCCGTATTGGTATCAAAGGTGGAGATTTGGATGATATGGAAAAACTACCTATGGCTAATGCAATAGGAACGATTGAGACTATGACAGTTGACAACCTCGTTTATTCGCCAAATTCTCCAGTGGTTTTCGCTGTTGTTAATTTTAAAGGTGGTGGAAGACTACCCGTTGAACTTACAGATACAGATTCTGAAAAGGTTGACATAGGCGATCAAGTTGAAATGACGTTTCGTTGTTTATATACCGCTGATGGAATTCACAATTATTTCTGGAAAGCTAAACCGATAACGAAGAGAAAAGGTAAATCATAGATGGCATCACATGGGATTAAAGACCAAGTTGCGATCATAGGTATGGGTTGTACACGCTTCGGAGAACATTGGGATAAATCGCTTGAAGATCTCATCATTGAAGCGGCAGAGGAAACAACAAAGTCAGCTGGTATTGAAGCTGAATCAATTGATGCGTTCTGGTTTGGAACCTCACAATCAGCTGCATCAGGTATTTCTTTAGCTACACCTTTAAGGATTTCAGGTAAACCTGTAACACGCGTTGAGAATTATTGCGCAACTGGATCTGAGGCACTGCGTCAAGCTTGTTATGCAGTTGCTTCTGGAGCGTATGACTCGGCAATGGCGCTAGGGGCAGAAAAGGTAAAGGACAGTGGATATCAAGGATTAAACGCATTTCCAATGCCTACCGACGGAACAAACCGAACGTTAACTGCAGCGGCGATGTTCAGCCTAATTCTTCCTGCTTATGCTAAGCGGTATGAAGTAGACGAGGATGAACTGAGGTATGTGATCGCACGCATAGCAGAGAAAAATCATTCCAATGGCGCAAAAAATGAATTAGCACAATTTCGTAGAGAAGTTTCAGCTGAAAAGATTTGCGAGATGCCTTCTATCGCCGGGCGACTCTCAGTAATGGATTGCGCAGGAGTGGCTGACGGAGCCGCGGCTGCCATAGTAGTGAGAGCAGAAGATGCACTTAAATATACTGATAAGCCGCTTTACGTAAAGGCACTTTCTTTGGTGGCCGGAGACAGTAGTGGACTTGTGGATCCAGATTTTGACTTCACAACACTGCCAGAATGCGTCGATGCTGCTCATGATGCTTACAGTCAGGCTGGGATTAAAGATCCGAAAAAAGAACTAGCCATGGCTGAGGTCCATGATTGCTTCACTCCAACAGAAATGATCCTGATGGAAGATCTCGGCTTTTGCGAAAAAGGCACAGCATGGCAGGAAGTGCTCAACGGAACTTTCGACATCGACGGCGAGCTCCCAGTAAATACTGACGGAGGATTAAAGGCCTTTGGCCACCCAGTGGGTGCAAGCGGACTAAGGATGTTCTATGAGACATGGTTGCAGTTACGATCCGAAGCGCCTAATGACAGGTCAATTTCACTTGAAAGCGCAAAGCAAGCATTAGTGCACAACTTGGGTGGCTATCCAGGTGAGATGGTTTCCTTCGTGGGCATTGTAGGCTCAGAAATTTCTTGACTAGGGCCCGATCTCACCCCAAGCTTTTATTACCGCTTCATCTCCAAAAAAATCGAGGTTCTCAATTTTGCGCCCCCAGAGATAAAGAAGAATTTGTTTCGCTTCTCCTCTGACTGCTGCATCTCCTTTGCCATGCTCTCTGACTATTTTCAAGTCTGTGCCGGATGGGGAAAGCATCCATTCACCTTCACAGTCAGTGCAATGAAGATGAATTGAAGCGTTCGGAAGAGTCGATCCGCTTTCACTCACTAGAAATAGTTTTTCCTCAATTCCGTCAAGAGCTAAAAGAGTTGGAATTTGACCGTCAATTCCCAAAGCGTTTTTCGCATCCCAATCATGAACCGTATTTTCATGAGCCATACGTCTAATAAAGAAACCAACGGTTTTGTCAGACGTCCATGACCAAGCAGGGGATGAAAAGTCGCTGGATTTAAATGCATCAATCAGATGTGTGAGCTGACTTAGAGGAGAATCCAGAGGCTCATCTGAGGGT
>DBFL01000057.1:0-12967 GCA_002294285.1 Candidatus Neomicrothrix sp. UBA881 | reverse complement strand
TAGCTCTCTCGCTGTCATTTCCTGTGACTATTTGTGCAGCAACGAACCACCAGACCCCCTTCATATGGTTAAGAAGTTCCAAATTGTTCCAACCTGGACAATTTGGAACATTCGCATCAAGATCCTTTTCTGCATAAGTGATTAGCGAACGTCCAGCTTCTTCAGCGACGACAAGAAGTTCTTCGAATTCTAAATTGCTAGTCTGATTCACGATTATTCTCCTACTACTTATCTATTCAGATTCCTGTTCACGCAAAAAAGCTTCGAATTCAGCAGCGAGGTCATCGCCCGAAGGTAAAAGGTTTTCATCCTCATCAATTGCATTCTCTAAACGTTCTACATATGAAGTTATTTCATCGTCACTTGCTACAGCAGCATCAACTTGTTTTTGCCAATCTGCAGCTGGTCCGTCTAGCTCTTCATAATCAGTCGTGACTCCGGTAACTTGCTCGAAACGTCTTAGAAGAGCACGTGTCGCTTTTGGATTGGGTGAATCTGGCACATAGTGAGGAACTGAAACTCTTAGCGATATCACTGGAATCTTTGCGCTATCGAGTGCGTCGTGAAGCACTCCTACTATACCTGTGGGCCCCTGATAGGAAGGCTTTTCTAGGTTCAAACGCTTTGCAAGCTCTACATTGGTGCTGCTTCCGGTCACAGTAAGAGGCCTGCTGTGGGGAGTCATTCCTACCATCGAGCCGAGTGTAAGAACAGATTCAACATTTGATTTTCTGACTATTTCAATTAAAAGATCGCTAAAAGTGCGCCAGCGAAGATGAGGCTCGATCCCAGAAATAGCGAGAATATCTCTCTGATCTTCGTGGGTTTTTATAGCTACGATCTTATTTTTAGGCCATGACAGAACACGTTCTCCATTTTCATCGAAACCAATTAGCGGTCTTTCCTGAGTAAAGTCAAAAAACGTCTCAGAGTCTATTTCTCCCAAGTTCTCAGATTCAGATTTTTCCATCAACCATTCGAGAGCTGCAGTAGCAGAACCACTGGCATCAAAGAGTCCTTTAAAGGCGACAACCAGTACAGGTCTACTTAAAGAATCTAGAGAATTGTCATTCCAAATTAGTTCACCCACCTAAACAGGATCGCGCAAGATTACTCTTAATGCATGATCCTTCCTCTGTTGTTATGAGATTATTTAGAGTGCCTAATAATTCTTTTCAAAAAAGAAAACATCACAGTTCTTACAGATGGGTGATTTTTTCTGGTGTTTTTGGTGTATACCTGGGATTTGGCATGGTAGCTATGTCACTAGCTCCTTTAGTCGGTGAAATACGATCAGATTTAAATCTGACCCGAGGAGAAATTGGCATTGCTTTGGGCACGTGGCAATTTATATACATACTCACATCTCCAATAGCAGGTCGGGTAATTGATCGTTTAGGTGTCGGATATTCAATGACTATCGGCGCTTCTTTGGTCTTTGTAAGCGGAATTTCACGTTGCTTAACAGACAGTCTTCCAACTTTATGTATGGCAGTTGCTCTTTTCGGAGTTGGTGGACCTCTTGTTTCTTCTTGTGCACCCACAGCTATTGGTATTTGGTTCACAGATGAAGAAGAACGAAAATTTGCGGTTGGGGCGTATACAGCTGCTCCTGCAATTGGGAGTATTGCAGTTCTAGTATTATCTAATTCAGTTCTAATGCCACTGACGAATTCGTGGCGTTGGACTATAGCGATTGAAACTTCTGTAATGGCCATAGCCTTAGTTTTCTGGCTGATGGTTGCTGAATTCAAAGTCGAAACAAAGCAAAATGCTAAAGCAGAAAAAGGACAAACATTTCAGATTTGGAAGTCAACGGTCGCGTCGCCTGAGATAAAAATCATATTTTTTCTGGGAGTTGCTGTGTTCTTTTTATCTCATGGATTGGGTGGTTGGATGCCTGAAATGCTTAGAGAGCATGTCGGTTTTTCCTCCATGGCCGCTTCGAATTGGACTGCAGGAAGTCTGGGAGTCGGAATAGTTGCATCTCTGTTGCTACCTCCTCGAATTAAAAGGCAAAACTTTTCTTTAATCCTCTCCTGCACTGTTTTGATTATTCTCGTGTCGCTAGTCTCAATCACATTTTTACCAAGTTATATCATCCCCCTGTCAGTAATGGTCGCAGGTTCGAGATCAGCTCTAATACCGATAGTCATTCTCGCACTTATGGAATCTCCCAAGTTGAATCCGAAACAAATGGGAACTGCATATGGTCTTTGGTTCGCGAGTGCTGAGATTGGCGGTGTGCTAGGACCAGTATCAGCAGGAAGAACAGCTGATTCAGCGTTTGGGTATGACGGAGTTATATGGTTGATGTGCGCAGTTTGCCTGATGATGATTTTTTTGGCTTACGCTTTCCGTATGAGAATGGAGATAATTAACTGAGTGTCTAAAAAAATATTTAATAGAAGAAATAAATTGAATGCGAAGAAATCGAGTGCCGCGTACTTGGGATTCGATGGGACAATAGGTCGTGTGCATGCGACTTCAGTTCCATCATGGTCTCAAAGGACTGAACCGCATGAGAGCGCACCGAATATTCTCATTGTGTTATGTGATGATCTTGGCTTTTCAGATTTAGGTTCTTATGGTTCTGAGATTGACACTCCAAATTTAGATGCTTTAGCAAATGAAGGTCTTAGGTACACCAATTTTCATGTCAATCCGATGTGCTCTCCCACAAGAGCATCTCTGTTAACTGGTTTGAATTCTCATTTAGCAGGATTAGCAACAGTTTGTCATGCTGATCCAGGTTTCCCTGGTTATGCAGCTTCGATTCGTGGAGATGCAGCAACTTTGGCTGAAATTCTCTCAGATAATGGATGGGCTACGTTAATGGTGGGAAAGTGGCACCTTACCCCTGACAACACCCTTTCAGAGGCAGGACCGAAAAGCTCATGGCCTTGCCAACGTGGCTTTGATCGCTATTACGGGATACTTGACGGATTTACTAACTTTCATCAGCCGCATCGCCTATATGAGGACAACCACGTAGTGCATACTGATTCATATCCTGAAAGCTATTTTTTTACCGATGACTTGACTGACCATGCACTAGACATGATCCGTGAAGTAAGAACAGGTCATCCGAAAAAACCATGGTTTATGTATTTTTCACACGGAGCCGTACATGCTCCTTTGCAAGCCCCGTCGAAAGACATAAAAAAATACGAAGGTTTGTATAACAGAGGATGGGATCAAATTAGAAAAGAACGCTACGAACGTCAGCTTTCAAATGGTCTAATCCCTAAAGATACGGTTTTGCCAACAAGAAATTCAGAGGAAAACTATGCGGTTAGCCCCTGGGATGAATTAACTGATATGGAAAAAGAGACTTTTGCTCGTTATCAAGAGATTTATGCGGCAATGGTTGACAATCTCGATCAAAACTTCGGCAGGCTAAGAAAAGAGTTAGAAGCAATGGGAGAGTGGGAAAACACCCTGATTGTATTCACTTCAGATAACGGAGCGAGCCGGGAAGGCTTAGATAATGGCACCTCGGCTTATTTTAGAACTCTCATAAGCCAAGTCAGGAAAAACCCCCTTGATTCACTTGAGACCGATAACTCAAGACTGGGATTATTGGGTGGTCCGCAAGCATTGGCACATTATCCAAACGGATGGGCCATGGCTTCTAACACTCCATTTCGTCTCTACAAAACAAATACCCATCAAGGCGGACACCAAGTTCCTTTAATCATTTCAAAAGGTAAAGGTTTGGAAAAGGGAGGTTCATTAAGAAGGCAGTATCAACACGTCACAGATGTCTTGCCGACAATCCTCGAGATGCTCGGAATTGACAGTCCAAAAGAAAGAAAAGGTCAGAAACTGGTAGAGCCAACTGGGAATAGCTTCCTAACTTCCTTCGAAAATGAGGAAGCTGAAAGTACACATAAGTTGCAGTATTACGAGCAGGAAGGCCATCGGGGTATCTACCGAGATGGCTGGTCGGCAGTTACGTGTCACCAAAAGAGAACTTCTTTCGAAACAGACAAATGGGAGCTTTTCGAGTTGGCAACAGACCCCACTGAAACTAGAGACCTTTCAGATAAACACCCCGAAGTTCTAGCTGAATTGAAAGATCTTTGGGAAAAGGAAGCGTGGGCCAACCAAGTTTTCCCGCTTGACGAAGGTACAGGTTTAAAAAACATTGCTCGCCCGCAATGGGAAGAAGAACTCGAACAAACTTTTTCCTTCTTACCTGACACTCCCACAGTGGAGCGTTACAGGTCTCTCAAGTTGATTAATTCCCGATCATTTAAAATTGTTATATCACTTGATTACAAGAAAGGTGATGAGGGAATACTCGTTGCACATGGAGACCAAGGAGGCGGATATTCAATTTATATTGAAGACGGCCAATTATTCCATGTGCATAATGGATATGGGGTCATGTCTGAAACCTCCTGCGGAGAACTTAAAGAGGGTGTTTCGGAAATTTCACTAGATATTGAGGCCTCGGGTGATTTGAACTGGCAAGCAAAAGTGTATGTTGACCAAACAATGGTTGCTGAAACATCTGATCTTCCAGTTTTGACGGCCATGGCACCGTTTGAAGGTATAGATATTGGTATAGACAGGCGATCTCCGGTTTCTTGGTCTGTTTATGAGAGACATGGGACATTTCCTTACAAAGGTGTTTTAAATTCCGTTACATATTTTCCCGGGGAACTCGCCCCTGACGCAGGCACGCGTTGGGTTGATTTCTTAAGAGAGTCTGGAGTTAAATATGAATAATTTAAGAAGCCGATACGGCTCACTTGAAGATTTAGTTGACCCGATTCATACGGCTTTGCTCCTAGTGGAATGTCAAAATGGAGTAATCGGCGAAAAATCTAGTTTTCCCGCTCTAGCGGAAGCTTCAAAAGCGATAATCCCTAATCTAGGCCTGCTTGCGAAAGCTGCTAGAGAATCAAAAGTAAGAGTAATCCACGGCTTAGCAATGACAAGAAGTGATGGATGGGGAGCGAATAGCAACGCGAGACTTTTTGGAGCTGCCCGCAATTCAGATATACAGCAGCTTCCCGAAACTGAAGCAGTTCGACCAATAAAAGAAATAGGTTTTGATTCGGAAAGAGACGTACTTTTACCAAGACTTCATGGTTTGTCACCGACATCGGGAACGGAATTAGATTCGCTGTTTAGAAATGAAGAAATCCGAACAGTGATAGTTAGCGGAGTTTCTCTGAATGTCGCAATACAGAACTCTGTTTTTGATCTGATTAATCAGGGTTATCAGGTTGTAGTGCCTAGAGATGCTGTGGTGGGGGTGCCTGTTGAATATGGGCAAGTTGTCCTAGAGAACACCCTTGCAGTTCTTGCTACATTGACTGATGTCGAGTCATTGGTCAATGTTTGGTCTCAGTGACTCTCTTCTATCTGTGAGCTGTCAGGTTTTGGTTTTCTTAAAATGCTAATGAATATAGAAAAGCCAATTCCTATAAGTACACCTCTTTCGACGTGCGGTGCAAGTAGGAGCGTTGTGAAAAAAGTAAGCCAAGTAATAAAAGCGTCAGACAGGGAATCAGAAAATGAAGAAAAAAGTTTTTTGGGTCTGACCAGTCCGATTACCGCGGCTATCACTACAGCGCCAAGGGTTGCTTTCGGTAATTGATCTAAAATATTAGCGAAGGGCAAAAAGATACAAACCACAATCCCTGTTACGAGGCCGGACCATTTGCTTTGAGCACCTGAAAGCTTATTAAGTGAAGATCTGCTGAATGAGCCTCCTACCGGCAATGCTCCAGAAAATGCTGAAGCCACATTTGCTATCCCTTGACTGATAAATTCTCTATTGGCGTTCCATGGTTGCTTTTCTTGTTCAGCGTAGATTCTTGATATCGAAGCCGGTTCAGCAAACCCGATCAGAGCTATTACGAGACCAGATAACAAAAGTTCGCTAGTTGAATTCCACGGCAAATCAAATCCCAGATCAGGCATTCCTGTCGGGATGTCTCCCACAACTGAACCTTCGTAGTTGGTTATATGACTATAGATTGAGCCCCCCACAAGCACCAAAAGTGCACCAGGGAAAAGTTTGTGAATGTATTTGCCGGTGAGCACGAGAAAAAAAGTCACTCCGGCGATAATTACAGATTCTGGTTCCCAATTGTCAAAATTTGTTAAAGACTTGTATGCACGATTAAGAGTTCCTTCTGCATCACTTTTGACCCCTAGCACTTTAGGTGTTTGAGAAGCAATAATAAGTATTGCTGCGGCGGAAGTAAAACCTGTTACTACCGGATCGTTCATTAAGTAGACAATCTTTCCAAATCTAAAAAATCCAAAAAGAATTCTTGATACCCCTACGATTAAAGCTAGTAATGCTGCGAGCTTTACGTATTCGGTTGTACCGGAATCGGCTAGACCGCTTAGAGCTCCTAGAGTCAATAGGCTTGTGAGTGCTACTGGTCCCGTTTGCAGGTAAGGGGATGAAGCCACAAAAGAGGCAAAAATTGGCGGCAAAGCTGAAGCAAAAAGACCTACTTCTGATGGTAAACCTGCCAATTCTGCGTATGCCATTGACTGCGGAATTAAAAGCAATGCAACACTTATTCCAGCTAAAACATCAGACATCTCTAGACGATTTTTCGTCCCGCGATGATTGATAGGAATTTCCTGCATTCAAGAACCATATGTCTTAAAAGCCTGATATGTAGCTATTATCTTGAAGTTTCTTCAGATAAGTGCAAGTAGTGTCAAATAGATGAATGGTTTAGATCCTTGGATTCCGAGAGACAAAATAGAAACTGATGATGTCCCAATACTTCCTGCATCGACCATGATTCTTATAGACGATCGTCCTGATTTGCAGGTTCTGATGTTTTTGAGAAATAACTCTTCTGGTTTTGTTGCTGATCATACGATTTTTCCAGGCGGAGCAATTGAAGAAGACGACAAAAATTATATTTGGGATGATCTGATCGTTGGTTTAACGAAGGAAGAAGCTGCAAATCAACTAAGGACAGAACATGCAAGATCCTTTTGGATAGCTGCCATTAGAGAAACTATCGAAGAGGTAGGAGTGCTGGTCGGAACTCTTGAAAATTCAGTATTAGAAGAAAGAGAATTTTTAGAAAATGGAACTAAAAATTTTTCAAATGTCATTTTAGGTAGAGAACTTTTTTTAGATTTGTCAGACATTAGACCTATAAGCAGATGGGTTACACCCATGGGAGGCACAAGAAGATATGACACCTATTTTTTTGTAGCCAGATCATTTACTCCAGTTGTTCCACAGGTTGATGGAAAAGAAGCTGTTGAAGCTTTTTGGATAACTCCATCTGAAGCCTTACAAAAGTGGGAATCGGGAGAAATGACGATGATAAGCCCCACGCTTGCGACATTACGACAGTTGGAATCGTATAAGAATGTGAGTGAGGTGTTTTCTGCACTTGAGTCAAAATTCTTACCTGAAAACATTCGAATAGTTGACGAGTCAAAAGCTCTTCCACTGTTTCCAAAGGATGCTAACTACGAGGCGTCTCATACATGGCCCGCGTTGGGTTGGACTTGGTTACCGAAAAGAGATTAATAGAATGCTATTTATCAGAAACTCACTAACTCAAAATCAGAAATGAAGAGGATTTGAAATTTGAACACAAATATCGGTGGAGACGCTACTAGTTATAGGAGACTTATTGATTCTGTTGCTCCGGTCGCGATTTTTCTGCTTTTAAACCGATTCGCAGGTCTTGGCTGGGCAGTAGCTGGAGCGACTGTGTGGGGAGTGCAGGCTTCAGTAAGACGAACTCGCAGAGGCGAAGCAATAGGAAAGTTTTTGCCCCTACTGATCGTTTATTTGTTAGTGCGAGGTCTGATCGGAATAATTACAGACTCTGAAGACGTATATTTTGGTATCGGAATCGCCACAAAGGCAGCAATCGGACTGGGTCTTATAGGAACAGTCATTTTTCGGCGTTCTTTCCTAAGTCAGGTACTTCCCATAGTTTTACCATTTAAAGCAGAGACCATTAAGCACAAGGTATTTTCCAGGGTCATGGCACAAATGACAGTTGTTTTAGGCCTTTATCAGATTCTGACCTCCATATGGGACATCTGGTTATACAGGCAGACTTCTGTAGATGGGTATGTGGTAATTAGAACGTTGGTCGGGTTTCCTGCAGGATTTATTGCCAGTCTGCTAGGTGTTTTTTATATAGATAGGTCTTTAAGAAGGGCAGATGGTTTTAAAGGTTTTGTTGATCTTCTCGAAATAGAAGAAAATGGAAGTTGATTTACAGTCAAATTTTTTCAAGAAAGATATGAGCTTCTTTGAGGCCGTATACAAAAGAATTAGGCATTTCAATTGGTGGTTTATTCTCATCAAGAGACAGGCTTTTGAAACGCTTCAAAAATTCCTCAAAAAAAATCTTTATCTCT
This sequence comes from Candidatus Neomicrothrix sp. UBA881, assembly GCA_002294285.1. Classification (GTDB taxonomy): domain Bacteria; phylum Actinomycetota; class Acidimicrobiia; order Acidimicrobiales; family MedAcidi-G1; genus MedAcidi-G1. Next base: position 4,585 of record DBFL01000057.1, on the reverse strand, counting down.
AATCGTGCAAGAGATGCGCCCAGACAAAAATGTGTGCCATGGCCAAAAGATAAATGGTGGTTTGGGCTCCTGTAAACATCAAGTGTTTCAGGATTGTCAAAGTGACTCGGATCCCGATTTGCTGACGAGTACATCAGAACAACCTGATCACCTTCTTTAATCGTCACACCACCTATTTCGAAGTTTTCAGTAGCTACTCTGCACATGTTGTGTATGGGGGTAACAAAGCGAATGAATTCTTCCACTGCAGTTGAAAGGTCATTTGAGTCTTTAAGTTGATTCCAAATATTTTCATCTCTGGCCAGTTCAACCAGAATCCTCGCTATTACTGTTCGGGTTGTTTCGGCTCCTCCATCTAGCAGCAACAGGCAGTCAGAAATTATTTGATCTAAACCAAAAGGCAGGTCCGATAAACCTTTTTGTTCTGTATCTATCCATTTAGACATGACGTCATCGGCTGGGCATTCTTTTTTGCTTTCGTACAGGTGACTGCATGCTCCTGCAAATTCAAATACCGCAGTGATTCCTTCATCGTTCATATATTCAGGACCCCCACCCAGTGCGATAGATCTTTCAGACCATTCCGCAAGCTTGGGCCACATTTCAGCTGGGAAACCAAGAAAAAGGCCTATCATCTGAGCGGGAAGTGGTGCAGCTAGTTGAGAAATAACTTCGGCCCTGCCAGTATCAGAAACCTTATCCAATAGATCAATAACAGTTTCTCGAATATGATCTTCCCAAGTGAGAACGGCTTTAGGAGTAAAGCGTCTTGAAACTAAATTTCGTCGCTCGATGTGGTGTGGATCGTCGAGACCAATTATCGATTGATCCGCGGGAATGTTTGGTCGGTAGCCACCTTTTTCAGTATCTGAAGAAATAAATCTTCTCTTATCTCTTTCTATGGTGACGATGTCGTCGTAACGGGAAACTCCCCATAGTTGATTTATGTCATCCCAATAAACAGGTTCGTTTTCTCGCATCCAAGCGAACGTTTCATATGGAGAATTAACATAAAATTCTCCATCTAGAAGGTTGATCTCAATCCTGTCACTAATGCTCACAATTTGATCGTATGCCAAATAGACATGTTTGTCTCGTCAACAAATATTGCAAATTAATTCTGGGGTGTTAGAAATATGGAGAGGTAATAAGGGATTAGAAATTGGTTATGTACGAAGAGTTTTCAATGCTGAGCGAAAATGCTAGTGAGGTAGGGATCTCTTGGCGAGGACAACCAAAAGTTAAGAGAAGCTTTTTTAAGAGTTCTGAAGGTTTTTCTATTAGTGGAATAATCTGGGGAGAGGGATCACCCCAGTTGGTGCTTATTCATGGGGGAGCACAAAATGCCCATACATGGGACACGGTTGCTTTAGCGCTCGATATTCCACTTCTGGCAGTTGACTTACCTGGTCATGGGCATTCAGATTGGCGACCCAAATGTGATTACACTCCATTTGTTCTTGCAACTCAAGTAGCCGAGGCGATAGAACATTGGGCTCCAGAAGCGGAAGCTATCGTAGGAATGTCGTTAGGTGGTTTAACTGCTGTATGTATAGCAGCTGACTATCCACAGCTGGTTAAACGACTAGGAATTATTGACGTTACACCTGGCACGGATCGAGATAAAGCTGAACCGATTATTAACTTTGTTTCAGGTCCTGAAGTATTTGAAAGTTTTGAAGAAATTTTAAACAGAACGATAGAGCATAACCCGACAAGATCTGAGTCTTCTTTAAGACGTGGTGTTTTGCACAATGCTCATGAATTAGAAGATGGAAATTGGGCTTGGAGGTATGACGTAGGAAGAGCGTGGAAGAATGAAAACTCTGAAGAGTCAATTGATTTTTCAGAACTGTGGAACAAGGTTGCAGAAATTAATTCTCCGATCCATTTATGGTTAGGAGGTGCTTGGAGCGTCGTAGGGGATGAAGACATTGAAAAGATGAAAAATCTCCAAAAGGAACTAGTTGTTAGAAAAGTAGAGGGTGCAGGTCATAGCATTCAAGGTGACAAACCTCTGGAACTTACAGAATTGATAGAGGAACTGTTGCGTTCTTAGTTCCTAATCAGAGATAAATTTTAGATCCTCTGGTTCATCTACATCAAAACTAAGTTTTGAATCAAATAGTTGCCGATATGGGAGGTTTAGCCTTTTAGCTTCCAATGTGTGAGAGGAAAATGATCCAGGACCGTATGAGAAACGAAAACCTTTTTGTGTAGGTATTACCAATACAGGAGTCCCGTCTCCTTTATGGTCTTGAACAATAGTAACTCCTTCGAAATCAGCACACCTTTCTAGGTTTTCTGCATTTGGAAGATCAGCATGGGCGATAATTACTTTGGAGAAACCATTTTTCTCCAATATTTGAACACCTGCTTCTACTGCAGCGTTCAAGCCTGTTTCTTTTGTTCTGATCACCGAAACATTTTTGGATTCAGCCCATAAGGCAACTTCGTCATCATCACAAACCACCCAAATGGGGAGGGTTGCAGATGAGTTGATTACATTTTCTGCCATCTTTTTCATCAGAAGAGATCGTTCAGATTTATTGAGTGTTTCTGAAAGTCTTTCTTTAGCCTCGTTAAACGATTTAATAGGTATTAACACGGCAATTGTTTCATCCATTCGTTGGATTATATGAAAGTTATTCTCCTATTAATCTCGTAAGGTGTTTCACAGTTTCGAAATATTCTGGATTTTGGGAAGGTATGCGTAAAGCTATTAAAGGAAAGTCGCCAAGTTTGCGTATAGAACGCTTTTACTGGGAGGCCGGAAATGAGACTATTGCTGGTCTAGATGAAGTCGGTAAAGGTGCGTGGGCAGGACCGCTTACAGTTGTTGCATTAGTGCCTAATCGTCAACGTCGAATCAACGGAGTTAGAGACTCAAAGATGCTAAATGAAGCTGAACGCGAGAGACTATTTGACCGCATAGACGCGTGGTCGGAAGATTGGTCTATAGGGCACGCCAGTAATGAGGAGTGTGACGAGCTTGGAATGTCTGAAGCGCAGAGGATTGCAGCCAGACGAGCTATAGATGGATTGGCCAAAAAACCTGATCGATTTTTACTCGATGGTTCTTGGGATTTTGTGAATAATGGAAAATCGGAGGCAATAATCCAGGGAGATCAGAAAAGCCTGTCGATTGCAGCGGCTTCAATAATGGCAAAAGTTACGCGCGATCGGATAATGAAAGAAGCAGGAACGTTGTATCCAGATTACGAATTTCCTCAAAATAAAGGATATCCCAGCCCGAAACATCGATTAGCTCTTGCTAGCAAAGGCGCTACTTTTTTTCACCGAAGGACTTGGGCTTTCATGAGGGATCTTCCGCCTATAGGGGCTCCTTACATGAGAAAACCTGAAGCTCAAACAAATATTTTTGAACTTTAGTAGTTGATTCTGAAGACATTTGGTTACCTTTTTGCTATGAACCGCTTAGTCAATTCTCTATGGGTTTTCGTCTGTTTCACGATTTTGGTGTGGGCAACAAGAATTTACAACCTCTTTAGAGACAATGAGATTTCAGTAGGTGAAAAAACATGGAGCTTATTCGTAGCAATAATCTTTCTTTTAGGGGCAGTTGCTATAACAAGGATTCTGGTAGGTAGTTGGAGGGATAGAAACTTAAAAAAATCACGATTAGTTCCAGCATTTTGTATCTGGACTATGACTTTTTGGGTTGTGAGAACTGTTGGTATCGTCGTTGCCAATCATCAAACAGGTTTTAAGTTGGTTCATGTTTCTATAGCTGTAGTTTTTATTTTGCTTTCCCTGGTGGTTAATAGATTAAAAACAATGGTCTCTAATATTTAGTATTTATTAGAGAAAAAAATGTACTCTATGCTGAACCTAGGTAACCTTCGTCATTATGGGACAGCCGATAAATGTAGTTTTTACACCTTCCTCTAAACAAGGTATATACCGTTTTGAGGTCAACAGATGCTTGACGGGAATGGATCATGAAAGATTTCGAAATGATGATGAAATCATTGGCGACACGCCGTCAGATGAGTTAGCGAGAAGACTTTTCTCATTAGGTGGGATTGTTGGAATCCATATAAATTCCAACATGATAACTGTGGAGTCCGATGCTTCAGAAATCTCAACCGATGAGTTAATCAGAATAATTTCGGATCTCCATCTTTTTTATACCGACGGCGTGGAAGTGCCAAGCGACGACGAGATAGTCAACTCAGACTCATAAAACATGTCGGGAGAGCTAGACCTAGTTGAACCTTCAACGCTGGGTCTAAATAACGAACGTTTAAGGCGGGTAGCTGATTACGCAAAAAGTTATGTAGAAGAAGGTTTCATGGTTGGAACTGATGTTCTAGTTGCCCGCCATGGAAAAGTTGCCTTAAGAGAAAGTTTTGGTTTCGCCGACCGTGAGGCGAAAAAAATTGTAGAGACCGACACTATTTGGCGGATCTTTTCAATGACAAAACCTATTGTTTCAGTAGCAACTATGCAATTAGTCGAAGAGGGGAAATTGCATCTGGAAGATCATTTAAGCAATTTTGTTCCTGCTTTTGGAAAAACTGAAGTTTTTTCTGGCGGCACATCTGAAAAACCAGAAACCTCA
>DBFL01000054.1:23821-24706 GCA_002294285.1 Candidatus Neomicrothrix sp. UBA881 | reverse complement strand
GATCTATCACTTCGAATAATTTTGGCACAATAGCCAAGAAGGTCATCAAAGTCCAAGAATTTTCTCTCAGCTTTAAGTTCCTCATAGCTCTTATAGATAGCCGAAACTTCTTGTAATGCCAGAGGTGGTGTCCGACCATGCTTTTCAGCTTCCGAAAAATATGTTTCTGGTGCAATCCGTCGAGCCTTAGCCCATTCGATTTCTGCCACAACATCGAGAGTGTCAGTTGAACGCTTATCTCTAGGTAAAAGGTTCGTTACAAAGGAAATTTTGTTCGTAAGAAGAGTCGGTTCCTTTATGCCTCGATCTTGCCAGTAGATGCGGAGTTGAGAGTAAGCAACCGAGTGAAAAGTCCCTGCAGCTATCTGGTCTCTGAGACCAAGATTCGCTAGACGTGACCGAAGCTCACCAGCAGCTTTTCGTGTGAAAGTAAGAGCTAATACGCGTCTAGGATCTTCTTTACCTTTTGTTGCCCGCCATGCGATTCTTCTAGTGAGAACTCTCGTTTTACCAGATCCTGCACCGGCAAGAATAGCTAGTGGCTCCGCATCTACAGTCACGGCATGGAGCTGAGAGTCATCTAAGCCGAGGAGGAGATTTTCGGACTCTTCAAAATCGAGTTTTCCTGAAAAAGCGGAATTATCGTTGACGTCTGTTTTCCCCATAAGGCTCATTTTTCCACGAAGTTAAGACACATGCTAGAGCGGAGTGCTAATCAATTTTTCTCTTGTGGATCATGGGTACATGAGGGATTCCTGGGTTTGTATCCTGCCCGCAACACTCCTCAAAAGTTTCGCCGTTGGCCACAAAACCCATTTCCATGTACCAATTTTCAAGGTAGGTCTGTGCATCAAGCGTCAAAATTCCGGAAGTGGTACTAATGGC
>DBFL01000054.1:13159-23441 GCA_002294285.1 Candidatus Neomicrothrix sp. UBA881 | reverse complement strand
ACTAATTCGGTTGGTGTTTTCATTCTCATTGATCAATCGAAGATAAGAAATCGGCACATCGTTATTGGCGATCCAAATATGCCTCGTGCTCGTGGCAAGATCAAGTCCATCAAGCTCCGGATAAGGACAGTTCTGCTCAACCACAAAAACATCTACCCTCAGACGCAAAATTTCATAAAAAGTAGATGAATCGATTTCATGAAAATTTTTATCAATAATTTTGTTCACCTAACGAAACTACTGCCCATTTCAATGAATTGGTAACGGGGCAGCGGATAGTCTTAATTCAAAACTATTTAGAAGGAAAATAAATGCCCAGGGCTGTTTTGTCATCAGGAGTAGAGATCTGTTACGAGACTTTTGGTTCGTCAGATCAACCTGCAGTTCTTTTGATACACGGTTTAGGAAGCCAGCTGCTTCTATGGGAAGAGGGTTTCTGCAGCAAATTAGCTGAAGAAGGTCTTTACGTTATTCGTTACGACCAAAGAGACAGCGGACTTTCATCAACAATGGAAACAGAATATGAACTTTCAGATATGGCATCTGATGCAGCAGGATTGCTGGATCATCTATCAATAAGGAAAGCCCACATCGTAGGGTTGTCATTAGGAGGTATGGTTGCCCAAATTTTTGCAGCTGAACATCCGGACAGAACCAGCAGTCTTACTTCGATGGCATCAAACACTGGAAAAGCAGGTTTCGGTATGCCAAAAGGAAAAGCGTTAGAGGCACTGCTTGCTCCCGCGCCAACTGATCCACAAGAACAAGCTCTCAAGGACTTATCTGATAGGCGAATCTGGGCCAGCACCGAATGGCATGATGATGAATACTGTTTAAAGGTTTTTGAAAAATATGCTGAACGCACAGACAAAAATAACGAAGCAAAAGAACGACAGATGAGAGCGATGAATTCGACTGGTAACCGTGAAAAAATAATCATGAATATTAAAACCCCTACACTTGTACTTCACGGAAGTGCAGATACTTTGGTCGATCAAAGTGGTGGAGAACGTACAGCAGAAGTAATACCCGGAGCGAAACTTGTCATAATCGAAGGATGGGGACATGATTTACCGCCAGGCTCCTGGCCAAAGATCACAAGTGAGATAATTGAGCATGTCAGAAATGCTGAGAACTAGTAGTTGAAAAATAGGAGACAAAAATGGGCGCTTTAGACGGGGTGAAAGTTTTAGAACTGGCTGGGATAGGTCCAGGCCCTTTTTGTGGAATGATGCTTGCTGATATGGGTGCAGATGTCATACGTATCGATCGTGCAGGGTCAGTGAAAGAATTTGATAAAAATTCTCCCCCTAATGACATAATCAGTCGTGGAAGAAAAAGTGTGGGTATCGATCTTAAAAAACCAGAGGGACGAGAAACAGTTCTCAGACTTGTTGAGAAATCAGATATCTTCTTTGAAGGCTTCAGACCAGGAGTAGCGGAAAGACTAGGAGTAGGACCAGACGACTGTTTCGAAAAAAATCCGGCTTTAGTCTATGGACGTATGACAGGTTGGGGCCAAGAGGGACCCTATGCGAATGCTGCCGGCCACGACATAAATTACATTTCTCTCGCTGGAGTTTTGGCTCATATAGGACGAAGAGAAAGTGGGCCCGTTCCACCTTTGAACCTTGTAGGTGATTTTGGTGGAGGAGGCATGTACCTCGCTTTCGGAATGGTGTGTGCGCTAATTGAAGCCAGAAATTCTGGTAAAGGTCAGGTGGTAGACGCTGCAATGGTTGATGGTGCGGCTAGCTTGATGAGCTTTTTCTACGGAATGATGGAAACCGGTTTCCATCAACAAGGCAGAGGAGTGAATCTACTGGATACAGGAGCACACTTTTATGATGTTTACGAGTGCTCAGATGGAGAGTGGATTTCTTTAGGGTCGATAGAGCCACAGTTCTATCAGGAAATGTTAGAGAAACTTGAACTTGACAAAGAGGAATTCGAAGCGCAGCACGACCGAGAAAAATGGCCAATTTTAAAACAGAAAATGGCCGATTTGATTGCCACAAAAAGCAGACAAGAGTGGGATGAGTTACTCGCTGGTAGCGATGTTTGCTATGCGCCGGTTCTTTCCGCATACGAGGCTATTGAGCATCCTCACAATGTGGAAAGGGAAACTTTTGTGCAAGTTGCCGGTGTCGTGCAACCAGCACCAGCTCCGCGTTTTAGTCGTACGCCAGGAAAAATTGAAAGACCCCCCGCCCACCCAGGTCAACACAGTGATGAAGTTCTGACTGATTTTGGCTTTCAGGAGAGCGAGATAGCTGAGTTGCGTAGCAATGGCGCAGTAGCTTAAAAAATTCATGGCCACAGTAGTTTTTTTCCATGCTCACCCTGATGATGAGGCGCTTTCTACAGCTGGAACTATGGCTGCTTTGTCGGCTTCAGGACATCGTGTCATTCTCTTGGTGGCTACGCGGGGAGAAGAAGGCGAACCTGTTCCCGGAGTTCTTAGAGAAGGTGAACTTCTGGGAGAACGACGCACCGAAGAACTTATAAAATCGGCAAATTTGTTGGGAGTCGAAAGAGTTGAATTTCTAGATTATAGGGATAGTGGAATGATGGACTCACCTACAACATCCAACCCAGAATGTTTTTGGAAAGCTGACCTAGAAGAAGCTGTTTCACGCTTAGATCAACTTTTGCAAGGTGAAACAGTTGACCTTTTAGTCATCTACGACCCGAATGGTGGTTACGGACACCCTGACCACATCCAAGTTCACCGTGTAGGAACCCTATGGTCTGATCAAATCGGAATAGAAGAAATAAGATGGACGACTCTTAACAGGGACGCGATAAAGAAAACAATTGAACTTGCAATGAGAGAAACACCAGATACAGGATTAGCCGGAGTTGGAGAGGACCTTGAAGAAAGAAAAAAGAGAGCAGAGGAAGGGTCTTTCGGATCTGCTGAATCTGAAATTACGCACGCCATAGATGTCTCTGACTTTATTGACAAGAAAAAAGATTCCATTTCAGCGCACCAGAGCCAAATAGATGAGGATTCTTTCTTTCTTAAGATTTCAGATGAACAATTCAGTGCAGTGTTTGGGACTGAATGGTTTATAAATCCCAAAGAAACAAGAAAAGACAATGAACCATTTAAAGCAAACTTGTTCAACTAGCAAAACAATATCGTGAATGTTTTAGCCTCTCTCCGGAACACGCATGAAGTTGTCGCATGGTTGATGATTTTACTTAATGGTGCATCTGGAATCTGGTCCTTGCAAGCTCATAGAAACAAACAATTTCGTATTGCTGGTCTTTCATGGGTAACCGCAATCGCTCAAACTACGGTGATTGTGCACCTTTTTTCAGGCATTGCAGCGGCATCAGCAGAAAATATTGAAGTTCCAAAGTTTCACCTGCTTTACTGGTCAGCAGCAGTTCTCAGCGTGGGAGTAATATACGGTTATCGAAATCAACTTGAGAGTCGAAAATACTTGCTGTACGGCTTCGCTGGACTTTTTCTAATGGGACTTGGCGTACGTTCAATGGTTTTAGGCCCAATATGATCAGGTGTCTAGGCCAATTCGTGATTTTAAGTCGTTTAATTGAGAGGTCATTTCAACGGGCAGTCTCTCCCCAATAGAACTTAGATGTTCTTCTATCAAGGGAACCTCTCTACTCCATGACTCAGAATTTACCTCCAGAAGCTTTTCCATCGCATGGTTGTCTACATCCAAGCCCGAAGTGTCAATGCCGTCGATTTCTGGGAGTAGACCCAATGGTGTGTCAACAGCTTGGGCGTTTCCATCAATTCGATCCAAAATCCATTTCAGGACTCGACTGTTTTCACCAAATCCCGGCCAGAGAAACTCCCCATTTTCATCTTTTCGGAACCAGTTAACCCAAAACAATTCCGGTAACTTATTAGACTTTTCGACCTTGCCAATCTCTATCCAGTGATTAATGTAATCCCCGACGTTGTAGCCCATGAACGGCAACATAGCGAAAGGATCAAACCTGACTTCACCTATTTTTCCTGCAGCGGCAGCGGTTTTTTCCGAGCTCATTATGGAACCAAGAAAAACCCCATGCTCCCAGTCGCGTGCCTGTGTTATCAGAGGGACATTTGAGGCGCGCCTACCACCAAAAAGTATTGCAGAAATAGGTACCCCTTCAGGGTCCTCCCACTCAGGAGCAATTGATGGGCATTGACTGGCGGGAACAGTAAATCTTGCATTTGGATGAGCGGCCGGCTCTCCTGAATCGCTGTTCCAATCGCGTCCCTGCCAGTCGATAAGTGAGTCAGGTCTATCAGACGTCATTCTTTCCCACCAAACGTCACCATCTGCGTCTAGTGCCACATTTGTGAAAATTGCATTACCCCATAGAGTTTCCATGGCGTTAGCATTTGTTGATTTAGAAGTCCCAGGAGCAACCCCAAAAAAACCTGCTTCAGGATTAATAGCCCTAAGTTGCCCGTCGGAAGAAAATTTCATCCAAGCGATATCATCTCCGATAGTCTCGACTTTCCATCCCGGAATGGTGGGAACCAGCATTGCCATGTTTGTCTTGCCACAAGCTGATGGGAAAGCGGCGGCGATATAACGTTTTTCACCACTCGGAGGAGTGATTCCCAGAATCAGCATATGTTCAGCCAACCAGCCGTCATTGCGGGCCATTGTTGAAGCTATACGTAGAGCAAAACATTTCTTACCCAAGAGAGCATTCCCACCGTAGCCAGAACCATATGACCATATTTCGCGAGTTTCAGGGAAATGAGAAATGTAACGGGAATTTTTATTGCAAGGCCATGGAACATCCTTTTCCCCTTCTGCAAGAGGGAATCCTACAGAATGGACACAAGGCACAAATTCTCCTTCACCAAGTTCGTCAAGTACATCATTTCCCATTCGTGTCATTATTTTCATGCTTACCGCTACATATGGAGAATCTGTTAGTTGAATTCCTATATGTGAAATAGGCGAACCCAATGGACCCATGCAGAAAGGTATGACATAGAGTGTTCTGCCTTTCATGCAACCTTGAAAATGCGACAGCATTTCTTCCTTTAACGCATTCGGCTCCCGCCAATTATTTGTTGAACCTGCATCGATTTCCTCGACTGATGCAATGTAGGTGTCGCTTTCGACACGCGCGACATCATCGGGATCTGAGCGAGCTAAAAAACTATTTGGGCGGAGATCTTCATTAAGTCGAATAAAAGTACCAGATTCGACTAATTCTTGTGTGAGTTTTTCATACTCTTCCTCGGAACCGTCGCACCAGTGGACTTGATCTGGTTCGAAAATCTTATTCCAATCGTCAACCCAGTCATGAAGGGCTTGATTTTTTTTAGATGTATTTTCTTGGCTCATATCAATCTAAGTCAGGTGTACCCATATCGATTTCAGATCCAAGTTTCAAATTAACCGCATTGTTGTTGTCATCTAATTCGAAAACTACTCTTTGACCTTGACGAAGCATTCTAAATATTGAACCTTCAAGAGCTCCATCTGCTAATTCAAACTCAACTAGGTCAGAATCGCGAACTATCAGACCATCACCGCTACCAGGATCGTAAGACTTGACTACACCTTGCAACTATTGTTTCTCCTATCTAACTTTTGGAGGCCGCCGGGAGCCCAGTCCACCCAAAATAGGTGGGTGAATAGTCCTGATCGTATGTGAGTATTCGGCACTTGCAAACATAAAAAAAGAAACTAATGCATCGAGGTGCATTAAGTGGGTACTATCGCAGTTGTGGCATTAGAAAATTTAGACTCAAAAAACCTTGCAAGGCTGATGCATTGCTTTAGTGATGCCCTCCAAGACCACAGAGAAAACCTCAATTCTCTGAATGTCTATCCGGTGCCCGATGGCGATACCGGCTCAAATATGTCAGCCACACTTAATTCCGTAGTCAATGAAATTGAATCCTTGGGAGCCGAACCTGAATTAGAAAGCGTTATAGACGCCATTTCACACGGATCCTTGATGGGCGCCAGAGGGAATTCAGGTGTAATAATTTCGCAAATACTTCGCGGATTTGTTTCTGAAGTAAAGAAAAACATTCATAAAAAAATGATTGACACCGAGCTTTTTTCTCAAGCTCTTAGCGCTGCTTCAGCAGCAGCTTACGAAGCTGTCGGAAATCCTGTTGAGGGAACTATTTTGACTGTAGTGAGAGAGACAGCAGAAGCTGTTGAAAGAATCACAGAAGATGGTCACGATCTTTTGTCAGTTGTTCAAGCAGGGCGCGTAGCAGCTAAACAATCTCTGGACTCAACACCAGATTTGCTGCCAGTTTTAGCCAAAGCTGGAGTTGTTGATGCAGGCGGGAGTGGCTTCCTACTTTTGTTGGATTCGTTTCTTTATGTAATTGATGACCATCCAATACCCGAACCGGAGGTACTAGTCACAACCGTAGATTCCTTGATACTTGACAGTCATGACGATGTAAGCAACAGCGGAACCAGATATGAAGTGATGTATTTTTTAGAAGCACCTGATGCTCTTATCTCTGATTTCAAAAAAGCATGGTCAGAAATTGGAGATTCGATAGTTGTGGTTGGCGGTGAAAACATTTGGAATTGCCATGTACACACAAATGACATTGGAGCAGCAGTTGAAGCTGGGATAGCGATAGGCAAGCCTTACGAGATAAGGGTTACAGATTTGTATGAAGAAGTAGCAGGAAACCTGCACGATCATGGGAGTGAAATAGCTGATCCGGTCGGATGTTCCGTTATAGCAGTAGCAAACGGTGATGGTATAGGTGAAATTTTCAGATCACTTGGTGCTACACGTATAGTCAATGGCGGACAGTCTATGAACCCGTCAACCGCAGACCTATTAGAAGCTGTAGAAGCGACTTCATCCGAACACGTGATTATTTTGCCTAACAACTCAAATATTGTTGCGGTAGCAAAGCAGGTTGATTCACAGACTACAAAATCGGTTTGTGTAGTTGAAACGCACAGTGTCACCGAAGGCTTCGCTTCTTTATTGGGTTACGACCCTGAGGCGACTTCAGAGAAGAACCAGACAGGAATGACTCAAGCCTCGCATTCGGTCGAGTCAGGGGAAATAACCAAAGCAGTTAGAGATTCATCCAGTGACCTTGGAGAGATAAAGAAAGGAGATTATTTAGGTCTCAAAAATGGGAAAGTGGCAGTTATTGCTTCGAACCTCGTAGGTGCGGCTAAAAATCTTTTAATCGACATGATTCTTGACGAACATGAAATCTTGACACTTGTCTCTGGGGAAGGTTCCACTTCACAGGAAACCGATGAAATAGTTTCATGGGTAAACACTGAATATGAGGAACTTGAAGTTGAAGTACACGAAGGTGGACAGCCCTTGTATCCCTATTACATAGGTATTGAATAGGAGACCACGTGTCGGACCCCGGCGTTTCTCTCAAGGAATTGGAGAATCGTGCTCTCACTGATCTTCATGGTGTTGGTGAACAAACATCTGCGTCCCTAAAAAAAGTGGGAATCAACACGATTCTTGACTTGATCAGCTACTACCCGCGTCGCTACATAGATCGAAGTAAAGAAGCGACCGTAGATTCCCTTCAATCAGGTGAAGAAGGAATGGTTCTAGTGACTATTCAAAAAGTTAAAAGCAGAAAAATGCGTTCCAGAAAAACTCTTGTTGAAGCTACTGCTTCGGACAGCACAGGAATTCTGAATATAGTTTTCTTCAACCAGCCTTGGCGTCAAAATCAATTAAAAGAAGGCAAGGACGCTGTTGTTTTCGGAAAGGCAGACATCTATCAGGGGAAGCTGCAGATGACTAATCCGATAGTTGATCTTGTTGGCGACCGGACAGGCAGGATCGTAGCGGTTTACCCCCAGTCAGGAATAGCAAAGCTTCACAGTTGGGATGTAGATCGTCTTGTAGCTGAAGCTATTAGAAGAGTGATGAAAGTCAGAGGTTTCGCAGATCCAGTTCCTTCAGAAATTCTTAAAAAATACAGGTTAGTGGATCGTTCATCGGCTTACAGAGGGATCCATAGGCCTGAATCGATGAATGAGGTTGCGGAAGCGCGAAGACGGTTAGTTTTTGATGAGCTTTTCAGAATTCAACTCGAGTTGTTGCAACGAAAGAAATTTATTGAGAATAATTCCATTGGAATTATCCACTCAAATGACGAGGGTCTTGCGGAGAACTTTTTCGAAAATCTCCCCTTTGATTTAACACAAGCTCAAAAGCGAGTCATAGATGAAATAAGAAACGATTTACACAAGAAAACACCGATGCACCGTTTGCTCCAGGGGGATGTTGGCTCAGGGAAAACTATTGTTGCTGTTTTTACAATTTTAAAGGCTGTTCAAGGTGGGCATCAGGGGGCACTAATGGCCCCCACGGAAGTTTTAGCCGAGCAACATTATTTGGGTATTTCAAAACTCTTAGAAGACTTGATTGTCGCGGACTCAACAAATCTTCTTGGTGACAGACCACTACAGGTAGACCTTTTGACAAACCGTACATCAACTGCAGATAGAAAAAGGATAAGTAACGGATTAGAGGATGGGACAGTTGACTTTATTATTGGGACACACTCACTAATACAGGAAAGCGTTTCATTTAATTCTCTGGGAGCTGTAGTAATAGATGAACAGCACAGGTTTGGCGTCGAACAGAGGGCGGCCCTAAAAGAAAAAAATAAAGATGAAACTATTCCAGACATTTTAGTTATGACGGCAACCCCTATTCCGAGAACAGCAGCAATGACCGTTTATGGAGATCTGGATGTTTCAATTTTAGACGAGCTGCCTCCTGGCCGAATTCCCATAAACACTAGATGGGAAGTAGACGACACGCTTATATGGGAAAATGTAAGGAAAGAGATTGATGCCGGCCGGCAGGCTTATGTTGTTTGTCCACTAATAGAGGACTCTGAAAAATTGCAAGTTCATTCTGCAGAAGAGGTTTTCAATGATTTGAGCAACGGACCATTAAGAGGTCTAAAACTCGGCTTACTCCATGGACGTCTAGACAAAGAAAACAAAGAAGAAACAATGAGATCTTTTCGTTCTGGGGAAACCGATGTACTGGTGGCTACAACAGTTATAGAGGTAGGTGTGGATGTTCCAAACGCCTCAATAATGGTCATATTGGATGCTGCTCGTTTCGGAATAGCCCAACTTCATCAGCTCCGAGGACGAGTTGGAAGAGGCGAACACCCCAGTCAGTGTTTACTTGTAGGAGATGCCAAGACCAAGGAAGCAGAAGAAAGAATAAAAGCTATGGTTCGGACCACCGATGGATTTGAGCTTGCCGAAGTTGATCTTGAACTTAGAGGCGAAGGAACAGTGATGGGAGAGAGACAGAAAGGCAGAAATGACTTACGGCTGGCTTCACTTCGCCGAGATAAAGAATGGGTTGAAATTGCGAGAACAGAAGCATCAGAATTTCTTGCTACAAGGGACCTGACTTCTGACACCGGTTTGAGTGAAGAGATAACACTCTTCTTAGGCGAATCAGAGGCAGACTATCTTCTGAAGTCATAAAGGAGGAAATAAGTGCCAGATATTAGAGTCGGTATTGCCCAACCTGAGCAATTTCCAGAGGCGAACGCTTGTCTGACAGAGGCGTTTATGGAAGACCCTGTTATCTCATATCTATTTGAAGATGCAGAACGCAGACCTCTTTTGCTTTCGGCATTTTTTGCTAACCGTTTTGCGTCCTTATCTGATAATGACCGGCTAATGGTTCCTATTGGGGATGATGAAAAATTTGCAGCAGCATTCTGGGAATCACCTGAAAAAAGATTTGAAAGTGATTCCTCATATTCCGCGGCCATTGCAGCTGCAGTTTCTCTTCTAGGGGAGCAGTGGATGGTTAATAGGCTAATAAATTTGAATGTAATGTTCGAAGCGAAACCAGAAACACCTCACTGGTACTTGGCGTATGTGGGTACCAGGCCTGAAGCGCGCGGTAACGGTTTGGCGTCCACTCTTATTGAATCAGTTACGGAAATTTGTGACAAAGAGAAAATACCTGCCTACCTTGAATCCAGTAATCCTGAAAATGTTTCACTTTATGAAAGGCACGGATTTCGTGTCACAGGTGAGGTGACCATAAAGGATGGACCAACAGTCCCGCTCATGTGGAGGGAGCCTTTTTTTGAATAGAGCAACTGAAAATATTTTGAGCCTTAAGATTTCAGAAAGTTTGTTTTCATGAGAGTAGTAGCTGGAACGTCGGGAGGTATCCGCCTATTGACTCCAGAAGGAGCTGATATAAGGCCGACTTCTGACAGGATAAGAGAATCGATTTTCAATGCGTTATACAGTAGATCTGCAATTGAAGG
>DBFL01000054.1:0-12763 GCA_002294285.1 Candidatus Neomicrothrix sp. UBA881 | reverse complement strand
GCGACATTTGTTGACAACTTCCCGGAAAGTTTGGAGTTGGTAAAAAAGAATATAGAAAAGTCAGGATTCCAGAAAAAAGCGCAAATAGTGAATGGAAACTCTATGGAATGGTTGCATAAGAGTTCAGATTTTTGGGACTTGGTGTTTTTAGATCCTCCTTACGATTTTGAAAGTTGGTCAGAACTTCTTGATTTGGTGGCTGAAAAGAAGCCTGAAACTGTAGTAATAGAGTCAAATAGGGAAATAGATCCAGGTCTCAAATGGGATGTTGACTCCATTCGCCGGTATGGGAGTAGCGTGGTAGTAATAATTAACCTAAAAAAATGATGCACTTAATAGTTTTTTTTCCACGATCAGGCAGAAAATGCCAGGGGGTGTATTGAAATGGCTTGTGTCTTGTATCCAGGTTCTTTTGACCCTATACACAATGGTCACGTTGAGCTTGCAGAAACAGCATCCGGTCTCTTTGACGAAGTAGTCATCGCAGCTTTGGTGAATCCTTCAAAGGGAGATGGATTGTTCGATTTAGAAGAACGAATGCATTTGATAGAAGAAAGCCTAAAACATCTGCCCAACGTTAGAACCACTAAATTCAACGGCTTGGTAGTTGATTTGGCAACTGAAGTAGGAGCAGACTTCATAATCAAAGGCCTTAGAGCTGTTTCTGATTTCGAATCAGAATTGCAAATGGCACAAATGAACACTGCTCTTTCGGGAGTGCAAACCCTTTTCTTACCATCAGCTTCACGGAGTTCTTTTTTGGCTTCAAGGCTTATTCGTGAAGTAATAAGACTAGGTGGAGACGTTTCTCACATGGTTCCTGAATTAGTACAGAAGCATCTAAAAGAAAAGTTTTGATTTTGAACGACTCAGTTTTTTCAGATCCGACACCAACAACTCCGGACCCTTACAGACCACCTCAGGTGGAGGCTATTTTTCGTCAAATACGAGAGCTTGTTGCTTCAGCTAGACCAATGCCCCTGTCTTCGTCTTCGATGGTTAATCAAGATGAACTTCTAGCAATGGTAGATGAGGCTATCTCAAGACTCCCAGAAGAGGTAAGGGCTGCCAGATGGCTTTTAAAAGAGAGAGAAGAATTCCTGTCGAAAGTTAGACGAGAAGGAGATGAAATACTCGAACTCGCAAGGGCTAGAGCTGAAAGGCTCGTGCAAAGAACAGAAGTCGTTAGAAACGCAGAGACAAGAGCGCGACAGATGATTGAAGCGGCAAGAGAAGAAACAATGCGCATGCGTAGACAGACTGAAGAGTATTGCGACCATAAACTCGCGAGCTTTGAAAAAGTTTTAGCAACCACAAAAGACACTGTTTCCGCGGGCCGTCTTCGCCTCCAGGAAACAGAATTAGATCGAGAAAAACAAAGAATGGACATAGAGGAATCAGAAGCAAAAGAGTCTTCAGATTCACATTCTCAAGCTTTTCTTTTTGACCAAGATGACACAGACCTCTAGTGAATCCCGAAAAAGACAACCTACGAATACCCTTTGCTGCGATTCGTCGTGGCGGAGCTAAACCGAGAGAAATATCGATTACGGTTCAACTCGACGATCTTAAAGTAGGTCTTTCAAAAATTATCGACGGGAAAGTTGAGGTTTCCTTAAGTCTTCTACTAAAAGGGAATGAAGTAGAGGCAGAAGGCTTTCTTTATGCGAGTTGGGTAGGTGAATGCAGAAGATGCCTTGAGGACGTCGAAGGTGATTTGAAATTAGAGATAAAAGAACGTTTTGTTCAAGAAGACAAATATCTCAAAGATGAAGAAACAGAAGCCAGTAATAAAGCAGATGTGTATTTCTATGATGAAGTTGATCTCAATCTAGAGCACCTCATCAGAGACGCTACACTCCTGGCTCTACCTCTCTCTCCGCTATGCAACTCTGATTGCAAAGGTTCAAAACCGGAGGATTTTCCAGTTGCAGAAAATAAAAGCACTTCTGAGGAAGACCAAAAAGGCGATCCCCGCTGGGCCGTTCTTGACCGACTAAAAGAACCAAGAAGTCGAATAAATTAAATGAATTCTCAAACTGGTATCGGTTCACCTTCGGTTGCGCTAGCCTAAGTTTGCTCCTAAAAGTAGGACAAAAATTAGAATCCAAGGAAAAGCAATAATGGCTGTCCCAAAGAAAAAGACCTCAAAAGCTAAAGGCAGAAGCAGGAGAGCCTCCGCGTGGCCTTTAAGACAATCAGCTAGAAGTCTTTGCCCGCGTTGTGGGGCAATCAAGAGACCCCATCGGATTTGTTCAAATTGTGGTTGGTATGCCGGCAGGCAGGCCGTTGATGTTGACTAAAAATCGCGAGTTAGACAGCGGTTTTGCAGCACTAATCAAGAGTTAGGGAATTTAGATTGCTACCTGTTGCCGTTGATGCCATGGGCGGTGATAACGCCCCGAATGAAATAATTGACGGAGCTCAAAAAGCTGTTGAAGATCACGGGATACCTGTTCTTCTGGTTGGAAGACCTGAAGTCCTGGAGGGTTTAACAGATCTTCCCGTAATGCCAGCCTCAGAAGTGATAGAAATGGATGCCGAACCGGGATCAAGTGTTCGACAGATGAAAGACTCTTCTTTGGTGAGAGCAGCAGAAGCAGTGCGCGACGGAAAGGCTAGCGCAATGGTCAGTGCTGGGAACACCGGGGCAACAATGGCAAGTGCTCTATTGAGAATGGGTCGCATAAAAAATATCGCACGTCCAGCAATTGCAACTCTACTTCCATCTCCGGGAACAACCCCGACAGTTTTGCTGGACTCAGGAGCCAATGCCGAGTGCAATGCAGAATGGTTGCTTCAATTTGGTCAAATGGGTTCAGTTTTCGCACAGCACAGACTTGGCATCAAAAAACCGCGTGTAGCCCTCCTTTCAATAGGTGAAGAACCAGGTAAAGGCAGTCCGTTAATTAAAGATTCTTTCAAGACTTTTTCTGAAGCTGAATTTAATGAAGGTTCATTTATCGGCAACATAGAAGGAAGAGATCTTCTCACTGATGCAGCTGATGTGGTAGTAACAGACGGCTTCACAGGAAATGTTGCCCTGAAAACAATCGAAGGGACGATGAAAACACTTTTTTCAGCAATTCTTGAAAAATTGACTTTAACCAAAGAGTCAACAGCGGCTTTTGAGACACTAGGTCCCGAGTTTGATGAACTATTACAAATCTTTCACCCTGATACATACGGTGGAGCTATGTTGCTTGGAGTAAAAGGTGTCTGCATCATCAGTCATGGATCCTCTGGCTCTCTAGCTATAGAAAACGCAATCAAGGTTGCAGCAGAGATGTCAGAATCAGGCATAGTCGACAACTTACAATCATCTTTTAAATAGTTTCATTATATTTCAATATATTTAACTACTAAAGTTTAAAACTCAACACTCGGCTAGGATGAGTTCACGCTGGAAAGAAAACCAGCCCGAAACTAAGGAGCTCATTTGCCTGCAGAAACCCATATGGAAGGCGCACCAATAGAACGTGATGAGGTTTTAGACCTAGTAAGAGAACGCTTAGCGGACATTCTTGAAATAGATCCTGCTGGAATTGCAGAAGGAGCTGCATTCGCGGATGACCTCGGAGCAGACTCACTCGCGTTAATCGAATTGGTGGAAGCTTTAGAAGAGGAATTAAGTGAACGTTCTGTAGGTTTCAGAATCGATGATGACGATCTAGAAGACCTTAGAACAGTGCGAGATGCCGTTGACTATGTCGTCTCTCGTTTCAACTAACCCGAAAATCGGGAATCAACCGATCTTTGAAGCAGAGATCCGGATGAAACTCGAAGAAAATATCGGATATAGATTTACTGATCTTGAGTTACTTTCTGACGCCTTAAGACACAGATCTTGGTGTTCGGAAAACGAAGGAGATTCAAATGAACGACTTGAATTTCTAGGAGATGCGGTTTTGGGAACACTGATAGCAAAAAAGATTTTTACCGACTTCCCATATAAACCAGAGGGAGATCTGGCAAAAATTCGATCTGATGTAGTCAGCTCAAATTCATTAGCAGAAGTTGCTAGAGAAATTCATCTTGGTGAAATGCTTGCATTAAGTCCTGCTGAGGAATCAGCTGAAGGTCGACAAAAAGAATCCATTCTTGCAGATTCCTTTGAAGCTCTCCTGGGAGCAGTTTTTCTTGATGGAGGGATAGATAAAGCAGAGTTGATTGTAGAGAGACTATTTTCTGACAAAATAAGTTTGACAGCATTAGAACCGGGATCGACTGACTATAAAACGCGTTTGCAAGAGCTGACGGTGAAAATATCAGAGCCATCGCCTGTTTATTTGATCGAAACAGACGGGCCCGACCATGAGAAGAGTTTTTTCGCAACTGTGAAAATAGGAGCCGAAAGTTTTGGTCCTGCTTATGGAGCTTCTAAAAAGAAAGCGGAGCAGGCAGCTGCAAATCTTGCATACAGTTTTTTTGAAATCAAAGAGAAAGGGGAAGAAAAGTGACTCTCCCTTTAGAACTCCCAGAAATCGAAACGATTCGCCGGGACCTTGACCGTGAAATAGCAGGAAAGAAGATTAAATCAGTTGAAGTTTCTTCAATGTCTATTGTTGAAGGTTTTAAAAATAAAAAAGCTTTTAATTCAGAAATAGTAGGAACCAAATTGGGTTTAGTGGAGAGAAAAGGTCTCCACATTTTCACAGAACTAGACAAGAAAAAAATACTGTTTATAAAACTCGGAACAGGAGCGTCGATAAGAAGGCACGCCACAAAAGATAAGACAGATAAAGACACGGTTATGCAAATCACGTTCACAGTAGGAGGTCAACTACGAATCATAGATGCCAAAGAAGATACGAAAGTTAGTGTTTTTTCCTTAGAGGAACTACAGGATCCAGAATTCGTAGAAGAAAAATTCCCAGAGTTCAAATTGTTGGGAATGGATCCTGCTTTAGAACCAGAACCGTGGACAGAATTCGCTAAGAGAGTTCTAAGAGAAGGAGAATCCACTGACCTAAAGTCACTCTTGTTTGATGAGTCAGTGGTAGTAGGCGTTGGTGACATTTACAGTGATGAAATTTTATTTCACGCAGGATTAAGACATGACAGACAAAGTGATTCCCTATCAATCCAAGAAGTCAGGAGACTCTATCGTTCGATAGTCGAAGTAATAGTTGAAGCAGTTAAATATCGCGGTACTTCTATAGAAGAAAGAGAGTTTTTAGACGTCTTTGGCGAACCCGGTGGTTTTGCTGAACATTTAGCGGTCTATGGCAGGGAAGGTCTTTTCAGCCCGACAAGCAAAAAACCTGTGCAAAAGGTAAAGCACAAAGGACGTTGGACTTTCTTTTGTGAAACACAGGTTTGAGTTTGTAAAAAAGTAAAAATTTTCTTGAATGAAACCAAGAGGCTTTGCTTAATGACTATGGTCTGTAAGTGTTCTTAAAACGTCTAACAATAAAAGGCTTCAAGTCTTTTGCTGATGCAGCGACACTTGATCTTGAAAGAGGTGTAACCGCTGTAGTAGGACCAAATGGCAGCGGAAAATCAAACGTCGTAGATGCAGTCGCGTGGGTTCTTGGAGCTCAAGCTCCAAGTGCAGTCAGATCACAGAGAATGGACGATGTCATTTTTGCAGGCACTACAGATCGAAGTGCTCTAGGACGAGCAGAGGTATCCCTAACAATTGACAACTCTGATAACAGTCTTGCCTTAGATTTTCCAGAGATAACCATCACCAGAACTCTGTTCAGAAGCGGTGATAGCGAATACTCCCTCAATGGGTCACCATGCAGACTGCTCGATATTCAAGAGTTACTCTCAGATGTTGGAGTCGGGAGGCAGCAACACGTAATTATCTCACAGGGTCAAATAGACGCCGTGCTAAACGCACGTGAAGAGGATCGTCGATCAATTATTGAAGACGCTGCCGGAATTTTGAAATTCCGGAAAAGAAAAGAAAAGGCGGAGAGAAGACTTGATTCGACAGGGTCCAATCTTGACCGACTGGGAGATATGCAGCGCGAAGTAAAAAGACAACTAAGACCACTAGAAAGGCAAGCAGAGGCAGCGAGAAAACATGGAAATTTCTTAGAAGAATTGAAGAGCCTGAGATTGTTCCGCTATTCAAAAGAATTCAATGAGTTAAAAAGTTTAGCAACTAATGAATCAGAGAAAAGGTCAGATTTAGCAAGGCAAGAAACTCTAAGCGTCAACGAACTAAAAAGATTCGAAGCTGAAATTTCAGCAGCAGAAACTGAACTAACAGCAAGAGGTGAAGACGATTTAGGCGATCAATTAGTTCGATTTGAAGCCCTCAGAGAAAGAGCAAAAGGATTGAAAGCAGTTTTAATTGAAAGACAAAAAGGCATTGAACGGGACCGTGACTCGCTTGTTTCATCTGAAGTAATTGCGGGATTTGAAGTTGAGCTTGTCAAAGCAAAGCAAGAAGAGAAAAGTTTGCTTGAAGAACAAAATTCTCTTCTCCCGGAGATCGAATCTTTGAAGAAAATGGAAGAAGAGTTAAATAACGACTGGTCAACTTTCGAAACAGATTGGGCGGATGGAGTTCCAGTTGTGGGAGGGCGTGCTTCAGAAATACGAGGAGAACTAGGTGTTCTAAAAGCTTCAGTTGATCAAAAAGACATAGAGAAAACCCGATTCCAAAAAAAATTCGACGAAGTAAAAACTTCAGAGAAAGAACTAGTTGAAAAGGCAACTTCTTTGAATGCCCTCCTGAAGGAGACTAAGCAAGAAGATATTGGATTAACAGAAAGCATTGTCCAACTAAACGAAGAAATAGATAAACAAAAAGAAAATCGAAATTTAAAGTGGGAAGAATTAGCCGACGCTAAAGCAGCCTTGCGCGCAACTGAAGCAGAAATCGAGGCCTTCGGACAAGCGATTAACAGAATAAATACGACGTCGACCTCGGATTTCCCTACAAACACTGACGGGGTCATAGGAATTCTGTCAGACCTTATTCAAATAGAACCCGGCTACGAGACAGCTTTTGAAACCGCAACCGACGGTTTACTATCCACCGTCATTTTTGATACGACAGAAAATGCAATACAAGCACTTAACGATGTGGAGATTGAAGACAGATCTTTTTCACTGGCGTCACTTGATGCAAATTTCACAGAATCAGACGAATCTCAAATAGGTGACCCACTTCGAAGACACGTGAGCTCAACAAATGAAATTCTTGACTCTTTCCTGGATCGTATTCTTTTAGATGTAATAGTTCATGAAGGAGATCTAAGGTCAAAAGTTGAAACACTGCTAAAAAATCCCCGTCTTACCATTGTGAACAAAAACGGTGACAGATTCAGCTCTTCCGGATGGCGGATAGGACAAAGAGATAAGGCGAACATAAAGAAGATTTTGAAAGATGCTCAAAACCGATTTTTATCAGAAGAGAAAAAAGTCCAAGAGAAGCAACTTTCTTATAGTCAATGTGAGTCAAAAATTAATTTATTTGAAAATGATTTAAGTGAACAGCAAAAACAACTTGAAGAGTGCAAAAGCAAAGAGGCTTCGTTATCTGAGTCAATTCAGAGATTAAGAGTTGAGCAAAAAACTTTAGATATTGAAAACCAGACTTTAGAAGAACGAATTAGTGAAAATGAACAAAGAATCAAAGAAGAAATCCGTCAGATAACGGAACTGCAGATACACCTACAAGAACTAGAAGAAGCTGAAAAAACATCTGTTCAAGCTGCTCAAAGAATGGCAGATGAACGAAGTCAACTTGAAAGCAGGTCAGCTGAAACTGCTGCCAGACGCACTGAATGTGAGGTTAGATCAGCAGATATAAGGGGGAGATTGGCTGTAGTCAAAGAAAGAGTTAACGAACTTGACACTCGTTTAGAAAGACTGTCAGGAGAAAGAACCGGAGTAGCTGACCGAACTGAAACAATCGAGAAGAAAGAGACAGCCACCTCCTTTTTGCTTGACTCTCTCGACTTGAGAAATGAAATAATTGAACGTCGTCTAACAGAGCTAAGAAATCACCGAAGAGACCAATCAGATCGCGTCCGAAAAATCACTTCACAATTAGATGAACTTCGTTCATCAAGAAGAAAAAGAGAAGATGAAGTCAGAAAACTTCGAGAAGAACAAGCGCGGTTAGAGATCGAGAGAGCCGAAACTAGGTTAAAACTCGAAAATTTAACTGAGACAATAAGGTCCGAATTCGAACGTGAACCAAACTCCATAGGTGAACTTCCTAGCCCTGAATTACCTGAAGGCTTAACAGTGTCTGAGCGAATAGCTGAGCTTGAGAGAGAGCTCAAGCTGATAGGTCCTATAAATCCTCTCGCGCTTTACGAATTCGATGACTTGAAAGAACGGTATGAATTTTTGGAGGAACAACTAGAAGATGTTCGGTCAACCAGAAAAGAGTTACGAAAAGTAATTCGTTCGATTGACATAGAGATCAAGGAAGTTTTCGCGGCAGCTTTTGCTGAAGTTTCAACTAACTTCAATGATTTATTCGAAGTTCTGTTTCCGGGCGGAAACGGAAAATTATCTTTGACAGATCCAGAAAATCTTCTAGAAACAGGAATTGAAATTGAAGCCAGACCATCAGGAAAGAACGTAAAGAAACTGTCTTTGCTCTCTGGAGGTGAAAGGTCTTTGACAGCACTAGCTTTCCTTTTTGCAGTTTTCCGAAGTCGACCATCTCCTTTCTACGTAATGGACGAAGTAGAAGCCGCGTTAGATGACGCAAACCTTTTCCGTTTTCTTGGATTAGTTGACCAATTTCGCGATGAGTCGCAACTGCTAATTGTCACCCACCAGAAAAGAACTATGGAAGCAGCTGATTGCCTCTACGGGGTTTCCATGGCTTCAGGCGGTTCATCGAAAGTAGTTAGTGAAAGGGTGGAGGCAACCCGTTCCGCAGAACGTTTAGGGATGTTGGCGAGTTAGAAACAAGAATCGCAGGCACACCTGTTACTCTTTGCTCTCCAATTACCTCAGATTCCACAGTCAAGGTAGCGTCAAAGTGTGCGCATTTTAGTAGTAGATGATGAACCCGATCT
Organism: Candidatus Neomicrothrix sp. UBA881; assembly: GCA_002294285.1. Classification (GTDB taxonomy): domain Bacteria; phylum Actinomycetota; class Acidimicrobiia; order Acidimicrobiales; family MedAcidi-G1; genus MedAcidi-G1. Next base: position 3,761 of record DBFL01000054.1, on the reverse strand, counting down.
GGTAAGGGCTTTAGAACGCGGCCTGAAAAGAGAAGGCTATGCAGTAGACACTGCTTTAAGCGGTGAGGAAGCGTTAGCAAAAGCGTCTTGGAATCCATATGACCTAGTTTGTCTAGATTTGAATATGCCTGGTTTAGATGGCTTGGAAGTCTGTAATTCTCTTAGAGACACACCATTCCAAGGAGTAATCCCACGAATACTAATGTTGACCGCCAGAGATAAAATCGATGACCGGATCAAAGGCCTAGATGCAGGCGCAGATGACTATCTAGTGAAACCTTTTTCTTTTGAAGAATTGGCAGCAAGGGTCCGTTCATTGTTGAGACGTGACTCCGGTCAAGCAGGGTCAATAATAGAAATAGGCCCTTTAGTCATAGACACTTCTAAGCATTTGGCGAAAAGAGGGGACCGTTCATTGGATTTAACCTCTAAGGAATTCGCTTTGCTTCGCTATTTCATGTCAAAACCAGATCAAGTTATTTCGCAATCAGAGTTACTGGATCATGTTTGGGATGAGCATGCAGACCCTGTTACAAACACCGTTCGAGTAACAGTAGGGACACTAAGACGGAAAATATCTATTGACGATGAGGTTGATTTGATTGAAACAGTTGTCGGTAGCGGATATCGGTTACTTGAGGAACCACTAGAAGAAATTTTTGATAATAAAGATTAAAGATTGGATTCAATTAGAAATGAAGAAGTTAGGAGGAATCAGAACAAAGATCGCCTTGCTCTACTCGATTCTTTTATTTGGATTGGCTTCAATAGTTTTGGGTGTCATTTACGTTTCATTTCCACAGTCGCTTTCAGACTCAGAGGTAACGCAACAAAATGTAGAAACAGAAAGTGGCGGTCTTAGCGCAGAAAGGTTAAACGGATTTGAAGAACTCCTTTTGTTTGAAGAAAAAGTCAATCAAAATGCTGTTGAACAATTAAGAGATTACATTCTTATTGCTCTAGCTGGGCTTCTATTAATAAGCCTTATGGTTGGGTGGTATGCCGCTGGAATAGTTTTAAAACCCATGAAACACATTTCATTTGCAGCGCGTGAAATTTCAGCTACTGATTTGTCAAAAAGAATCGCACTGAAGGGACCAGCAGATGAACTTCGTGATTTAGCCGACACTTTCGATGACATGCTTGCAAGACTTGATAAAGCATTCATAAATCAGCGAGAATTCCTTGAAGAAGCAGCGCATGAATTGAGAAACCCATTAGCTGTTTTGAAAGCTAATTTAGAAGTTGTAGCTGCTGACCCAGAGTCCACAATCGAGGACTATACGACAGCTAGCGAAGTGGCTAGCAGGGCAGCTGATCGTATGGGAAAACTAGTAGACGATTTGCTTCTTTTTGCTCAGCATGAGCGACCTGATGTGCAACGTATCGATTTAGATTTAGAGGAACTAATTCAAAACACTGTCGAAGATTTCCAAGCGGAAGCTAAATCATTAGGAGTACTGCTTGATGTTGAGTGTGATCCACATCTAGAAGTAGTTGGGGATCCATCAGCACTCAGGCGTGCTTTCGCAAACATTTTGAGCAACTCTATTCGAGTATCAGAAAATGGAAAGCGTATTCATGTACATGCCGGAAGTGATAAAGAAATGGTTTGGATTTCAGTTCGTGATGAAGGACCTGGGTTGGTACCCGACGAAGCTGAAAAAGTTTTCGATCGTTTTTGGAGAGCGGACCAAGTATCAGCAAGAGAAGCTGGACGTTCAGGCCTGGGTCTGGCAATAGTTAAAACAATTGTTGAAAGCCACGGCGGTAGAACAACTGTCCGTTCAACAAAAGACGTCGGTTCCACTTTCACGATTTGGCTTCCCAGATTACTAAAGGGATGACTTGCTGATCATTTTCAACGGCGAGGCAATAGATTTAACTTATGGAAGAAGATTTTGGAACACCTTTTAGAGAAGAGAAAGATACGGAAATAAAAGGTCCAGAAAAGCATGAGCAGTCATTTCCAGACCTGCTTCCTTCACCTGTGCTGTCTGATCAAAAACAGATGAGAAAAATTGCACTGCTATTCCTAGGAGCAGGGTTATTTATAGTGCTTCTAACTGGAGCTTTTATTTTTGGTTGGGTTGTAAATTCAGATAACGATAAAACTTCCTCGATTAACATGGCGTCAGATCAAATTGGCGTAGTCCAAGAGTTGATGGAAGCGCTCGTTAACAACTCAGGAGATCTAACGGAAAGTGAAGTCGCTGCGATAATTGCAGAAATGACTTCATTCAATTCGGAGGTCGAGCCTGTTGTAGCGGTAGCTGACACAGTTTCGCGTTCAGTGGTGATCGTTCGTTCCGAAACAGGTCAGGGTTCAGGAATAGCCTTGGATGATCAAAGAAGGGTAGTGACAAACGCCCATGTCTTAGGAGATTCTGAAACAGTTCAAGTTCTACTGCCAAGCGGGAGAATGGTTGAAGCTCGAATCATAGGGTCAGACATTAGGAGAGACGTGGCAGTAATCGAACTTGATGATGTTGACAACAGTTTGGTACCGGCGCGATTTGCCTCAAGTCAAAATCTGAGAGTAGGACAACTAGCAGTAGCTGTAGGAAGTCCTTTTGAGCTGAATCAAACCGTTACGTCTGGAATCGTTAGCGCTATTGGACGAGTGGAACCTTCATACGGCTGTGAAATTGCTGGACCCATGAGTGCTGAATGCGCGGGAGTGGCCATGATACAAACCGATGCCCCAATCAATCCTGGTAATTCCGGGGGTCCGCTTGCAGACAGAAATGGCCATGTAATAGGTATGAATACCTCGATAAGAACAGAGGGCTTTCTATCCGCAAATGTTGGAGTTGGTTTCGCCATACCCAGTGACACTGTTTTATTGGTGGCTCAGCGTTTAATTTCCAGAGAGCCTATAGGCACCGCCTTTCTCGGGATCTTAGGCGAAACACCTACCGACGGAAGAGCGGGTGCTTTACTCCTTGAAGTTCAAGAGTCTTCACCGGCTTATGTAGCGGGTCTAGAAGTAGGTGATCTGATTGTTCGCGTAGACAGACGCCCGATTTTAAATATGCAAGCTTTGAGAGCTGATATACAGCTTCGACTCCCAGATGAAGAGGTTGTTTTGGAATACATAAGAGGGGAAAAAATTTTAGAAACAACTGTTCGTCTTGCATCTTTAGACGACGAGTATCAGCAGTAGATGCTTGAATATTTGTTTTTACCATTAGAATTAATCCGCAGAACGAGAATGTGAGATCTGAAATTTTTGCGTGTTTTTTTAAATTGGCGTGATTCCAATCAGAATAAGGCAGACTGTTGGACTGAAATAAGATGTAAAAGCATCTTTTTATTAAATTAAGTAACCGGTAAAAAAAGAGAGAGTGGTATAAACGTGGCCGTAAGACTTCGCTTGATGCGCATGGGCAAGAAGAAGCAACCGACCTATCGAGTGGTGGCAGCAGATAAGCGTAAAGCACGCAACGGTAAGTTCATTGAGGTAATCGGCTTTTACGATCCAAAGCAAGACCCATCGATCATAGAAATTGAAAACGAAAGAGCTGTTCATTGGTTGAACAATGGCGCACAGCCATCCGAAAGGGTAGAGAAGTTATTGAAAATCTCAGGAGCCTGGGATGACTATAAGGGATTACCCGAAGGAACGAGCGTCACAGCGCCACCTGTTGCTGAGCCTAAACTTTCAAAAAAAGCTCAGGAAGCATTGAAAGCAGCTGAGGAACCAGCAGATGAGGAACCAGCAGCTGAGGAACCAGCAGCTGAGGAACCAGCAGCTGAAG
>DBFL01000047.1:12196-12418 GCA_002294285.1 Candidatus Neomicrothrix sp. UBA881 | reverse complement strand
GCTGAAAGAACCGAGCAAATTCGTATAGGCATGGCTTTCAACATTGTTCCACAGTGGCACCCCCTTCGACTGGCAGAGGACTTTGCTACCCTGCACAATATTTCAGGCGGAAGGGGAATCTTGGGTGTTGGCAGAGGAACAGTACCCCGAGAAGCCGAAACTTTGGGAAGTAAGATCGGTAGCTTTGACAATCCAGATCAAGCTTCAGCTGATGATCTCAAT
>DBFL01000047.1:10288-12031 GCA_002294285.1 Candidatus Neomicrothrix sp. UBA881 | reverse complement strand
TGCTACCCTGCACAATATTTCAGGTGGAAGGGGAATCTTGGGTGTTGGCAGAGGAACAGTACCCCGAGAAGCCGAAACTTTGGGAAGTAAGATCGGTAGCTTTGACAATCCAGACCAAGCTTCAGCTGATGATCTCAATAGAAAACAGTTTGAAGAGGCGATGGACGTAATTCAATTGGCGTTAAATGAAGAACTTTTTTCTTATCATGGCGAGGTTTATGATTTCCCTCCACCTGGGATCCCAGACAGGGGAGGCACTGTACAGGAGTTGACACTGGTTCCGCGTCCTTTGCACCCTTATGAAACTTGGCAGGCAATAACATCGCCACCCACCCTTGAAGTCGTACCTAAAAAAGGTTGGGGAGGAGTTTTTTGGAATTCACATCCTGACTTTATTAAATTTCAATGGGACAGATTTGCCGAGTTGTACGAAGAGGCACAAAACCAGTCATTGGAATCCGGTGAAAAACGGATGCTTGTCAGGTGTGTCTGTGTGGCCGATACTTATGAGGAAGCTGTTGAAGCAGTTCGTCCTGGTCACGATGAGATGTGGAAATTTTTAGGACCATATGGATGGAGCAAGGGTTATATGGGCCCAGATGGAAAACCTTCCAAGGCTGGTCTAATTCCGACATTAGAAGAGTCGATTGATCAAAAGATTTGGATAGTCGGCTCAGCGGATGATGTCGGAGAACAGATCGAGTGGTACAAAGATTTGCTGGGAGTAGAGAACCTTCTTCTCTTTCCGATGATGCCAGGTGACAGTTATGAATCGGGGACTGATCAATTACATAGGCTGGCTGAAGACGTTATGCCAAAGTTTCTTTAGAAGAGAAAAGCAATTTGAACCAACTAGTAATGTTCTCAATGTAGAACGGTAAGTGATTTGAACACAGTTAGTGAAGCCGAGGTAATCGTTGTAGGGGGAGGTCACAATGGCCTCACATGTGCAGCCTATTTAGCCAGATTGGGAGTTGACACAGTACTCATTGAAGCTCGTTCATCAGTAGGTGGATGTGCCTCCACGGTTGATGATTTGGGGGCAAGGTTCAACATTTGTCACTGTGAGCATAATTTGGTCAGGGCAATGCCAATTATTGAAGAGCTTGATCTAGCAAACTATGGATTGGAGTACATAGAAACTGAAGCAAGTTCAGTTTGTGCTTTCCATGATGACAGTGACCCTTGGGTAATTTTTTCTGATACAGAGAGGACACTTTCTGGATTGGCTGAATCTCACCCAGACCAAGTTGAGGGTTATAAAAGGTACTTGAAAGATGCTTTGCCTGTGGCGAAACTGGCCCTGGACATAGCTTCGACAAATCCATCTTCTCTTGATTTCAGCTCGACTGCGTTAAAGAGAAGAGGAGAAGGACTGATGAGACTTCTTAGATGGTCTCGTAGTAGTGCGATGGAAATATTAAGCAGGTATTTCACTGACTGGCATATGATTATGCCGACCATCTCAGTAGGTCCGACAGTCTGGGGTCTTGCTCCGGAAACTCCAGGAACAGGAATGGCAGCTCTGGGGTACGCAACCAGACATGTTAATCGCGTTGGAAGACCTCGGGGTGGTAGCGGTGCTCTTACTGATGCGATTAAGGCTTCGTTCGAAGCAGCTGGGGGGAAGGTTCGTTGTGGAGTCAGAGTTGAAAATATTCTGATACAAAATGGTTCGGTGAGCGGTGTACGGCTTGCTGATGGAGAGATCATTAAAGCACGATCAGTCGTAGCGGCATGTGA
>DBFL01000047.1:0-9887 GCA_002294285.1 Candidatus Neomicrothrix sp. UBA881 | reverse complement strand
GTTTCTGAAGGTTACGAATCAAAAATCGATGCAGTTCTAAATTCTCTACCAGAACCAACTTGGGGGGAGAAAATACGCACCACCCATAATGGTCTTGACCCTTTAGGGCAAACGACAATCATCTCGCCATCACCACAAGATTTGGTAGAAGCTCACAAAATGAGGCCTATGGGAACAGTTGCGACCAATCCGACAATGCTAATTGACATCCCATCTGTCCCAGATAGGACTTTAATGACGGCCTCTCAGGAGCATGTCTTGAGCCTCGAGGTTCTCTTCACTCCTTACTCAACACCTGGTGGCTGGGCTAATTCAAGTGAGCCTAGAAGGTGGTTAGAGATTTGGAACTCATTAATGCAGTCTGAAGGAAGCGACAAAATTGAGAAATGGAGGGTAATGACTCCTGAAAATTATGAAAACGAATTCATGATGCATAAGGGACACACCCCTTCTTTCGGGGCTTCACCTTTAAGCACGTTTTTCGGTCGTAACAGAGAGTTGACCCGTTATGTAACTTCAATAGATGGCCTTTTTCTTTCTGGAGCGGCTACTTTCCCAGGCGCAGGAATAGTTGGGATATCAGGTAAAAATGCCGCAATTGCTGTAATCAAAAAAATACGTAGCTCGAATTCGCGTAGGACATACAAATGAGTTCACCTGTCAGCGTAAACCTGATGCCGACAGCAAAAATTGAAACAATAGTCGAGTTGGCGAAACTATCCGAAAAGTTGGGCTATAGAAGATGTTGGATTTATGACGAAGGGTTACATACAAGAGATGTTTACGTCACATTAACTTCGATAGCGATAGCAACAAAGAAAATTCTTCTAGGTCCGGGGATAACAAATCCGTATGTTCGACATCCGGGTATTACCGCTGCAGCAATAGCAAGTTTGGATGAGATAAGTGATGGTAGAGCATTTATAGGTATTGGAGCTGGTGGAGGTTTGACATTAACTCCACTAGGTATTGAAAGATCAAAACCGATTACAACGGTTTCTGAAACTGTGAAAGCTCTAAGAGGTCTTTTTGAAGGTGAGCGAATGGACATTGATGGGGAAGAGTTTTCTTTGAAGTCTGCCAATTTAAATTACGGACGCGAAAGTATAGAAATATTTTTAGCTGGTCGAGGCAAACGCATCACTCAGGTAGGAGCGGAATTGGGAGATGGATTTTATTTGAGTTACATCCACAAGGATTTTCTATCTGAACACATAAAATCGTTACGAAATTCATCGAAACGTGATCCATTTAAAATTGTCTATTCAACGATGATTGTTTCCTCTGAAAAAGAGTTTGAAGAAGCTCGTGCTGCATTAAGTTTTAGACTCGTTGACTCCCCGCAAGAAGTCAAAGATCATATAGGAATGACCGAAGATCTAAATAATCAAATAAAAAAAGCTCTTATAGAAGGAGGCCCTTCTAATGCAGCCAATTACGTTCCTAGAGAATGGGTGGAACAATTTGCCATTACGGGATCTGAATCAGAGGCTTCTGCTGAACTTAGAGAATTAATTAGTAAAAATGGGATAGACGAGTTTCAGTTGCCAATTGGGAAACCTGAAGAGGCGGAGCAGAAAATTTTACGTACCTCAAAAATGTTTTAGATTTCTCACTTATGTTAGGTAATCATTAAGGTTTACGGTGGGGTAGGCGACTCTGGAGCCATATTCACGACGCTCTCTTTTATACGTAGCATCTATACCTACTTTTGTACTGATACCGCGTTTGTCAGCTGTGGGATCCATTTCATGCCCTTGAGCTAGAGGGACAGAAAAGATATCTTCCTCCCAGCTAACCCTGTTTGTGATAGCCCAATGCAATTCTGAGGGTTGAAAAATATCAATGTCCCTATCTACAACGATGACATTACGAATATTTATGTGAGCCGCCATTGCAGCCATAGCTAGATTCTTTGCAGTTCCAGGATTGTCTCGCTCTATTTGAATAATTGCCAAAAATCCATTTCCATAAGGCGGTATATAAACTTCTGCTGAAGGATCAAGATGCCTCACATAATTTCTTAACAGCGGCTCTCTAGGCAAAATGTTCCCTATATAGATATGTTCGTACCAGCCAGGGATAATTGTTTGAAAGATAGGATCGTTTCGCCAAGAAATAGAAGAGACCTCAAGAGTCGGACTGTTCCAAGCCTCACCGTGGTAGCCATGAAATTCTGCTAGAGGTCCTTCAGGCTCTCTTTTAGTTGGGTGTAGAAAACCTTCAACAACGACTTCAGCAGATGCTGGAATGTCAATATCCACTGTCAATCCTTTGCAGACTTCTATAGGTTTAGCTCGTATCGCTCCTGCAATGAGAAGTTCGTCTACATTTGTTTTAATTCCAGCGGCGATCATAATCGCAGGGTCCAAACCCATTGCTAAGGCAATAGGGAAAGGCTCGTCTGGGTTCTCTCTTGATTTCCAGAAAGTTCCGACATCTCTCCATTCATTTACATTGAACCCAAGAATGTTTTTCCCAAGTTTCGACATACGGTTGTAACTGAGATTTCCGCGACCTGAAATAGGATCTTTGGCAATAGTGACAGCACCAGTAATAAAAGGTCCACTATCGCCCCTCGAGTGCGTCAAGATAGGCAATTTTGCAAGATCTATGTCTTTTCCTGAAAGGTTATTGTCATGCCAAGAAGCCCTATCCACTTCGACAGTCGCTACACCATTTGAAGGATCAAGCACTTTTGCCATTGTGTCTGCAACTTCTGATGGATCGCAGCCAAGGGCTATAGCAGCCCTTTCGTGGGATGCAACTCCACTACAGAACACTGGCCATGGACTGCCGGTAACATTTTCAAAAAGGCATGCGCCTTTACCGTCACGCGCAAGGCTAGCTCCAACATCAGCTAATTCGTATTCGATTGAAACCGGCTTGCTGATCCTGGCTAGCTGGCCATGTGAATCTAGAGCCGATATGAAATCTCGTAAGTCATTTATTTCAGTCACCACTAGATCTTAGATCAATAGTTCGCTTAAAGTCCTTCTGGACTCATTTCAGTGGTTTGCATCGAAGAGGAAATTAAAACACCGCTTTTAAAAACCTTTCTGGACATTGGGGCATCAGCGATAGCACCCCTAACTGAAGGGGCGTCTATGGCAATGAAATCAGCCAATGAGCCAGGTGACAAATCTGCTATTTCAAGATTCATAGCCTTTCGGGCGTCCGTACTAACCATTTTGTAGGCAATTTCAGGTGTCTCATGCGCTGCTAGAACAAGGAGTGAAGCTGTTTCAAGAGGGTCGCTACGTCCTACAAGATTAAATGGATCTTGAACATTGTCAGCGCCAGCAGCAACTAGGACCCCTGCTTCTTTGAGGGCCTTAATGGCGGTAAGAGCACGAGGTGTAGCGGTAGCTATTCCTCTTGCTTGAAGGAAAAGATTAGTTTGAGGTAGGGGTAAAACGGCAATATTCGCTTTAGCAACATCGGCAGCTACTTCTTTCTGTTTTTTCAAGCTCTGCATACCCAGAGTGACGCAATGACTGGCTGTTACAGGTTTATCGAAACCTCTATCCATAACCTGTTTAGCTAGATCGTGAAGAGTCAAAACAGATTCATCAAGCATTTCATCTACGTGTAAATCGACTCCCAAGCCAGCATCTTCAGCTATGTCTAATGCATCTTTGATTAATGTAGAAGGATCAGGATCGAGATGAGGGCACCCACCAACAAGGTCCACTCCTGTTTCGATCGCTTTCTCCAAGGCCAGTCGATGGTCCTTTCCTTCTTCTCCAGTCATAGGATTTATTGTTAGAGCAACTATCTGAACATCTATCAAACCTTGAACAAGTCTTTTAGCTTCGTGCACTGCCTCTAAAGCGCGGGAACCTAAAATGACATTCACGTGTGTTCTAACTGCGGTGACTCCTTTGGAAGCAAGGAGGCGCATTGCTTCGGCTGCACGTCTGACAGTATCTTCATAGGTTATTTCTCCTCGCGCGGTTGCAGAAATCCAAGCTTCGATAGCACCTGACAAGTCGCCAGCTGGGTTTGGAACGCTTTCAGCAGTAAGAGCCTTGTCTAGATGAGCATGTGGTTCAGCCATGCCTGGCAATACCAGCCAACCACAAAGATCTATACCGTCATTTGAGATAGAGGAAAATTTGTCTAGTTCAGTGATGTAATCAATGTGGTTGTCGCTTACGTGAAGGTCAACCAACTTGCCGTTTTCTAAACGAGCGTTATGGAAGATTTTAGTCATCCCATTCACCCCATTCCATTTCATTGCCCCATGGTCTAAGGAACACTTCATTCGGATTAGCTTCGATTCCTTTTTCGGGATAAGGATCTTCGCCAACAACTGGAACGATCATACGATGATCATACGTTGCGGCGTCGACCAACCTTTCAGCACCTATTTGCCAAGGCAGGTTAGACCAAGCGTTCATGTAATGGTGAACTAGAGCTCGTCTACTCATGTTGCTGCTATTTCTAAGAGATCTGTGAAGTAAGTAACCGTTGAAAAAAACCGCCGAACCGGCTTTCAGTTCAACAATTTTTTCATCATCTGAATCAAACCCGAAACTTTCGTCTGTAGGGTCAAATTCTTCAGAGTTGCCATGGGTTCTAGTTGGCCAAAGTTTTCCCATTCTATGGCTTCCTGGTATTACTCTTAAACAGCCATTTTCTACTGTTGCATCGTCTAATGCGATCCAAACACCTACAAGAGACCTGTCTCTGGTAGCGATAAAACGTTCATCTTGATGCCAAGCTTGTCCGGGGAATCCCGAGGGTTTTAGAAAAAGCATCGACTGCATGCATTTGACTCTGCCATCCCAATGTGGCAGGTGAGCCCCCACGATTTCTTGCAACACGGTCCTAATTTTTTCGTGATTTACAGTCTCCAAAATTGGATCTGAAACCCAGTGAGGGAAGTGAACAGCTAAGAGGCTTGAGTTTTCTTGAACGGATGGATTTTTAACTGGATAGGTGCCGTCTAAGAACTTTGGGATTTCTGCCTTAATGTTTTCGATAGTATTTGGGTCAAAAATGTCTTCAATAACTAGATAGCCATCGTCAATGTATTTTCGTGCCATTAATTCAACTTCCATATTTTGATTTTACCTATCGGAAACGATGCTCATGCCCAGTCGGACTACAGAACGAAATCGTGCTATTAATGCATTTGGTAAATGTTTTCCAAGGAGAAATAGCAATGGAAGAAGATTTTCGTCGACTAGTTGTTGGAATAAGTGGGGCTAGTGGAGTTATATACGGGATTCGGATTCTCGAAATCCTGAATGAAATTGAAACAGTTGAAACTCACTTAATTTTGACAAATGCAGCAAAACAGACAATAGGAATGGAAACCGATTTTTCTGCCAGTCAGATTGAAGAGCTCGCTGATTACACATATCCGATTAAGGACATTTCAGCAGGTCCAGCTAGCGGAACTTTTCCATGTGATGGAATGGTGATTGCTCCTTGTTCAATTAGGACTTTATCGGCTGTAGCTAATTCTTATAGTTCGGACCTACTTACAAGGACAGCTGATGTGACTTTAAAAGAGAAAAGACCTTTGGTTTTAATGGTGAGGGAGACCCCTCTCCATTTAGGTCATTTGCGTTTAATGCAGCAAGTTGCGGAAACGGGAGGAGTGATTTTTCCTCCGGTTCCTGCTTTTTACAACAAACACAGAGATCTTGACGAAGTAATTACCCATACTGCAAAAAGAACATTGGAACAAGCTGGAATAGTGGTTGAAGGTATGGATAGATGGGCCGGACCTTTGGGTGAATGATTGATAAATCACGTTAGAGGGCATCTTTAGATATCCTTAGGGGATGTCTGGAAAACTCGCCGATATCACTGGACCAGATGTTCCAGAATGCATTTCAGAGGAATCTGTCATTCTTTTGCCTATAGGTGCAATTGAGCAGCATGGTCCACATTTACCCATGTCGGTAGATGCAGTAATAGCCGAGGAAACGTCGAACGCTCTTCTTGATCAAGTGGGTGAAGAGATCGATTTATGGTTACTCCCAACGATGTCCATTTCTAAGTCAAATGAACATACATGGTCATCGGGAACTCTTTCGTATACCACGACAACAATGCTCAGTGTTCTTGATGATGTCGCTAGATGTGTGGCCACTACCTCTGCTAGAAGATTGGTACTTTTGAATGGGCATGGTGGAAACACGTCTCTACTGATTACCGCATGTCGAGACATACGTGTTGCTCATGGGTTATTAACTTTTCTTGTTCACCCTTCATTGCCTCCGGCGTCTGGGGGTACAAGCACCGTCGAGGAATTGGGGATGGGAATTCACGGAGGATTGAATGAAACTTCGGTCTTTTCATACTTGAGACCAGGAGAAGTTCAAATGGAAAAAGCTGTCCGTCGTGTGCCTGAATGGATGGCAGAAAACGATTGGGTCAAATTTGGAGGCAAAGTCCAATTCGGATGGACAAGCAGGGATTTTGGACCTGAGGGTCTTATAGGTGATCCCACAGATGCAAATCCTGAATTAGGCAAAGAGCTTTTCGAATCAGCAGTTGAATCGCTTGCCGGTCAACTTCGTGAAATCAGTAATTTTGATTTTCAGGAAAACTAAATGAGTTCAGAAGAGGCAAAAGCTGAATTTACAATTGAACCATTTACTGAAGGAGATCCGGGTCCTCATGTGAAGGAAGCTATCCATGTGGCTCAACAATCGGGTCTTAATGTAGAAATAGGACCGTTTGGCACAACAGTGGTTGGTGATCAAGAGAAGGTTTTTGAGTTGGTTTCCGACTTGGTTAAAACGGCTATTGATAACGGGGCTTATAGGGTGTCTCTTCAGGTGACTTCCATCTAATGATTATCTAAAAATCTCTTTCAATTCCTGTTAATAGAATTACTATTGAGTCTTCAGAACTGATGCAGTCGTCTTTTTTCCCAGCGAGCAGACCCGCAAGTCCTGCTGTTCCGGTAGCACTAGCAGAAATATCTGTATGCATGTCGATGAGATTTTTTGCTGAAATAATATCCTCTTCGCTTGCGTTCAACGGCCCTCCAGGCCTACTGCCCATAAGCATGTCCCAAACCAAAGGTATCCAGTCATAGGTGATGTCATCAAGTATTCCCGTCGCAATAGAGGAAGGGTTTTCCCAAGGTTTCATGTACTTCAATGGGTTTGAAATAGCTTCAGAAATAGATTCGGAATAGTTGTCACTGGCCGTTATTTGGTTGAATGCCAATAAAAGCGGTGAGCATCCCTCCGCTTGGACAGTGTTAAGGGATGGTCTAGTTTTTAAGACTCCAAGCTCATTGGCTTCTGTTAAAGCTTGCATAGCACTACTTGCCAACGCCCCTCCACCAACTTGCACAAGGAGCCGATCAGGTTCCAAGTTGGTTTTTCTGAATTGATCAGATAATTCAAAACCTAAAGTTTTCCCACCATCGATCGTCCAAATGTTTTCTGTCGCTTGACAGCCGAAAGGCAGAGCTCCTTCATCCAGTAATTCTCGGAATCTTAAAATACAAGGATCTCCTGATTCCCCGTCTCTCCGCTCGCAGATTTGTATTTGCGCCCCATTATTTGAGAGTTCATCTAAAAGAGAAGTTTCCGCCCACGTGGGGACATTAACTGTTAGAGGCCTTTTAGCTGCTTTGGCAATGATCGACGCTGCAAGGGCAGCATTTCCGCAAGACGCTATTGTAAGTGGTTTGTTTTTCGGCACCTCTTTGATTTCAAGATGCAAAGCAAGGCCAAAAAGGTGGCGTGCTTTGTGGCTGCCTCCTACGTTAACGGTTTCATTTTTCGCCCATATTCCACCATTTTGACCGATAGCTTCTGAAAGGGCAGATAAATACACGAGCGGCGTTTCTCTAAAGCCAACTTTTGCTATTTGACTAACTTCTTCATCTAGGTCTCTTACAAGGTTGACAAAATCTTCGTCAGTTAATCCATTGGTATTCGCTAAGTCATAAGACCACAATAATTTCCGATGCCTGATAAAGGGATTTAATTCGGATTCGTCAGTTTCAATTTCCCAATTTGCTTCAGAAGGCAGTCCAAGCCAGCCGGAATTTTGGTCCAATAAGTTCACTTTGTTTCAAGCAGTCCTGTTTGGGCATTGAAATCATTGATCAGGTCATCCCAAGCGGGAGCTAGTTTCTGTATATGTTTCCAGAATTCTTGATCTCTTCTTATCTCGAAGTCTGAAAATTCAATTCCCTGTTGTTCAACCCAGGTGTAATATCCAAGGTTAAATACTCTATTTCGCCCAACTTCATCCAGAACTTCCACATGGTTGGTGTCGGCTCCGAGAAGGTGTTCATTTACTATCTGACTTGCAGCTTCTGAATTGAAACCTCCCGAATATTCACTTTCGAGGAGGCTTATTTTTTCACTCTCATAGAGCTCAGAGCCATCTGTAGCGACTGTAACAATCATTTCATCTGGTCCTAAGTCCAGAACTTTTGCTGTTTTAATAGCTGCTAGCAAATTGCAAGTAGAAGAAAATCCAAAATGACGAAGTTGATCCACGATCTCTGCCGAAGCGCCTAATTCGTCAGTTAGAAAAGATTTGCCCTCATCGGATGTGAAAACAAGATTTAAGCCATCGGTTGCCTTATCACTAATTCCTACGATCACATCAGTGTTAGTCACATTGTGTATCAACGGGATGTGTTTGTCGCCGATTCCTTGAATGTTGTGTTCACCGAAACCGTTATAGAGCATTGTTGGGCATTCCAGTGCTTCAACAGCGATGATTTTAGCTCCGTGATTTTCCTTCAGGCGTTCACCAGCACCTAGTGTTCCGGCAGATCCTGAAGCGGCAACAAAGCCAGCGAGTTGAAGATTTTCGTTTTTCTCTTTGTAGCTGAGAAAAATCCGTTCCAGAGCCCGACCCGTTACCTCATGGTGTCCAATATGATTTGCGAATTCTGAAAATTGGTTCAAAATGAAATTTGTTTCATCCTTTTCTAGTTCAGCACAAGCATCATAGATTTCTTTAACATTACTTTCTGAACCAGTGGTACGAATAACATCATCGTCATGGGTTATCCAACGATCTAACCATTCGAAACGCTCTTTACTCATATTCTCAGGGAGTACAGCTACACCTCGACACCCCATAAGGCGTGAAATAGCCACTCCACCTCTTGCATAGTTTCCTGTTGAAGGCCAGATGGCTCGGTGCTCAGTAGGGTCAAATTGACCAGTTACAACTCTTGGCACTAGACACGCATAAGCAGCTAAAACTTTGTGTGCCGTAATCATCGGAAATCGGTTTCCGAAAGCCAGAGCAATAGGCGCTTTAACCCCTGTAATTTCTGTTGGTAGAACGATGTGATCAGGTAAAGATACGAAATTTCCGTTTAGGTCATTGTGCCAATGAACTCGAAAAAGATTTTTGGGATCAGCAGAATTTTTGTCTATTTCATTTAGTTCGGCTTTCAGTCCAGAATCGATAATTTCAGGATTTGCAAGTTCTGAAAAGGTAGGGAGCACAATTTGTTGATCACGAAAGCGCTCGACACTTCTTCTGTATCTATTTTCATCGATAATGTCCGTGTGAAGGCCGACTCTTTTGAGATCAAAAGTTTCCGGATCAAATTTTTGTTGCTCAAACGCGCCAATTCCATTTTCTGATTTTTGTAATGAGTCCACATATGCAGGTTACAGCTCATATTGCTAGCAAAATCACTCACATTGCAGACAAATTGTGAAGAGTTGCTAGGGCTCCACTTTTTTCACCCTAAGAAATGCAAAACTTAAGCAATGGGAAGGATTTCTTTAAAGCTTGTAGGCATTATTTTTGTCCTTTTCTTAGGCTTTCTCTTAGCAGCTAGAGCAGCTGAACCAGCAGTTAGACCGGTCTTATATGAGGCGAGACCCGAAAGAGCTTTACCTACAACTACGGTCGCTCCGACTACTACG
>DBFL01000012.1:6484-8358 GCA_002294285.1 Candidatus Neomicrothrix sp. UBA881 | reverse complement strand
TACTGCCGGATTTGTTTACGCAGTGGGTTTACTTGGGGTAACTGGTGTTCGTTCTGAGTTAGCAGATAGCGCCATTGAAATTGCCAGTAGATTGAAAAAAGTCACATCCAAACCTGTTTTAGTGGGAGTGGGCATAGGAAGTCCAGAACAAGCCGTAGAAGCCTCAAAAGTAAGTGACGGAGTAATCGTTGGATCCGCAGTAGTGAACGAGATGCTAAGTGGGGCTTCTCCTGAAGAAGTGGGGACACTTGTTTCGTCATTTCGTACCGCACTCGATGAAAACTTCTAAAAATCAGCAATTTCTTGCTTTCCTCGCCTAAAAGGTAAAAAAACCCAAAATTTAGGGACTTTTTTTAAAAAAACACCTTTAAAACGGGCTTAAATGCTTGACATTAGACCTAAAACGGTGTCGCGTGTCCATGTACCTAATTGTGGGTGCGTAAATAATATAAGGGAGACGGTGGATGAACAAAAGTGATTTGATCGCAGCAATGGCTGAAAGAGCTGGTGTTTCGAACAAAGATGCTGGGGCTTGCCTGGATGCTATGTTTGACGTAGTGGCGGATGCTGTAGCTGCTGGAAATGAGAAGGTCACAGTACCTGGCTGGATTTCATTTGAGCAGACAATTCGCAAAGCTAGACAAGGAAGAAACCCGCAAACCGGAGAAGCAATTAGCATTCCGGCTTCAAAAGCGGTGAAAGTTTCTGCAGGATCTAAGCTTAAGGCTGCTGCTAAGAGCGGCGGACCTCCAATGGGAATGTAAATGTAGCTAAGGCTATATTTTGTTTTTCAGGGGCCTGCTGGTATTACCGGCAGGCTTTCTGATTTTGGAGGTAGTATGACTTTCCCGAAACCTATAGATGTGATTCCACACAGGGATCCGTTTCTTTTTTTGACTGAAGTAACAAATTTGTCGATTTCAGAGTCAGCTGAAGGTTACTGGCAACTAAGTCTCGACGAAGATTTTTTCGTTGGTCATTTTCCTGAATTGCCTACATTACCGGGTGTTTTGATGTGTGAATCGATAGCACAACTCGGGGCTTACACATTGCTATCGGATCCAAATTTTGAAGGTTTTTTACCTTTATTTGGAGGACTTGACAATGTTCGATTTAGACGAAAGGTTTCCCCTGGTGAGCGATTAGAACTTTCAGTCGAGCTTTCAAAAATTTCAGCTCGTGGCGGTAAAGGTCACGGTGAAGCGCGAGTTGATGGGGAACTTGCGTGTAGTTGTGATTTGATGTTTATTTTCGCAACTGTTTGATCAAGCTGGGCCTATAACTAAGCAACCATTGTGCCCACCAAAGCCAAAGGAATTAGAAATAGAAGGTGAAGGTGTCCATTCGACAGCTTTTTCGTGCACTAGGTTTATAGGTGGCATATCTGGATCAGGATTAGAAAATCCAGCCGTAGGTGGTATCAGAGATTTTTGCAAAGCTAAGACCACCGCAACAGCTTCAATAGCTCCTGCCGCTCCAAGTGTGTGACCTGTAACTCCTTTAGTGGAAGAAACCAGAGGTCCGGAAGTGCCAAAGACAGCATTTATAGCTTGTGCTTCACCTAAGTCATTTAATGGAGTTGATGTTCCATGAGCATTTATATATCCGACTTGATCGTTACTTACGTCGGAGTCTTTCAATGCAAGTTCAATGCATTTTTTTGCCCCTGAGCCTTCTGGAGCGGGAGCAGTTATGTGATGGGCATCAGCATTGCTTGCACCACCAAGTATTTCAGCGAGGATTTCAGCTCCCCGAGCTAAAGCCATCTCTTTTTCCTCTAAAAGTAGAATTCCTGCACCTTCACCCATGACAAAACCATCACGATCAACATCGAATGGTCTTGAAATGCCTTCTGAGGAAAAAGCCGTCATATT
>DBFL01000012.1:5094-6114 GCA_002294285.1 Candidatus Neomicrothrix sp. UBA881 | reverse complement strand
ACAACATCACATCGATCTGAAGCAATTAGTCTTGCAGCATTAATAATCGCATGCGTTCCGGCAGCACAAGCCGTGCAAGTGTTTTCAGCTGGTCCTTTGAAACCGTATTTCATCGAAACAGCAGCTGACGCTGCATTCGGCATCATCATTGGTACTAGAAAAGGAGATACACGTCTTGCTCCTTTTTCTAATAGCACTCCAATTTGTTCTTCAAGAGTCTCTATGCCACCGATCCCAGTACCTATGAAAACTCCAGATCTGTCAAGATCTGCAGTTAGTTCGCCTGCTTGAGAGAGGGCCATTTGTGATGCAGCTATTGCGAATTGGGTTGAGCGATCTGAACGACGAGCGTCTTTTGGGTTATCAAAATACTCTGATGGATCAAAATTCTGAACTCTTCTTTCCCCAGTTGCAGGAGGTTGACACAGTCCCTTCCAGAAGTCTTCACTTCCAATACCACATGAAGCGACTACTCCTAAGCCGGTAACAACAACCTTTCGGCTACCCATTAGAGTTTGCTTGTAATTAGCTCAAATGCTGATTGTATAGTTTCAATTCCCTCTAATTCTTCTTCCTCTACAGTTACACCAAACTCTTCTTCCAGCGCCATTACCAGTTCGACTAAGTCAAGACTGTCAGCATCAAGGTCGTCTGCAAAATTCGCCTCAGGGGTCACTTGTGCCTCGTCAACAGACAGCACCTCGACTGCACATTTCTGAAATCTTGCAAAATTGTCGTCACTCATATGAACTCCTTATGTTTAACTGCCCACATAACAATAGATGCTTACTTAAGTTCTACCAAGTTATTGCAACAGGTTTAACCCATGTAAAGGCCACCGTCAATTGGTATCAAACTACCCGTTATATAACCAGCATGATCGGATGCTAAAAAGGCAATAATTTCGCCTATTTCTTCAGGCTCTCCCAGCCTGCCTAGCGGAATTGACTGAAGATACTCTTTTATTTGTTCTTCGGATAATTTTTGCAACATATCAGTTTTGACTGCACCCGGTGCTAC
>DBFL01000012.1:2321-4704 GCA_002294285.1 Candidatus Neomicrothrix sp. UBA881 | reverse complement strand
GCAGCGTAGCTGCTCTGACCCACCTGACCGATTCTCCCCGAAAGTGAGGAGACGAAAATTATTCTTCCCCATTTACCCTTCATCATTCCACGCAGTGCCTGTTTCGCCGTTCTGAAAGCACCGGTCAGATTTGTATCGAGGACATCTCCAAAATCAGTATCGGTAGTTCTAGCGGTTAATGCGTCACGAGTTATTCCGGCGTTAGCAACAAGAATCTCCACAGTTCCCAGTGAGGCTTGAATTTGCTCGAATGTTTGGTTCACTTGTTCTTGACTGGTGACATCACAACAAAAAGCTTCAATTCCGAGTTCTTCAAGAGAATCTGGATAAGTCTCTCGATAGGTGATAGCAACTTTATGTCCGGAATTGGCAAAGGTTTTAGCAGTTGCTAAACCGATACCCCTATTTCCGCCTGTTACAAGAACTACTCGTTTCATTTATTTCCCCAAGATTTGTTGAAAATAGTATCTACCGATCTTCGTTTATGTTACACGCAGCCAGGCAACAGGTTGACTAGCTGTTAAACGTTCCTCAGGAATTGCGATCCACCCCATTAATTCCCCAGAAAAAGGAGAGTGTATTTCTACATTTCCCACATTTCCCAATAACTGGCCATTGGAAATTTCTTGTCCAATTTTCAAATTCTCAACAGGTTTAAAAAGTCCGGCAGATGGACTAACAACTAGTCGGTCAGTTGAAAAAAGATGTTCTCCTTCATGTCCGTCTTTAGAGTCAGCAGAAGTGGGCGATGTAGGGGCCACTAAATCGAGAAGTTGATCTAAGTCTTTTGGTTCATTTATGTTTAATCTTTGAGTTTCGGAATTTGATCTTTTTGTGAGTCCAGTAAGGACTTTTCCAGGACCTATTTCTATGAAAGTGGAAAAGTTCATCTTGAGAAGCGTTTCTAAAGTTTGCGTCCACCTAACTGGACTACATAGTTGGGCTGCCATTAAGGCCCGCCAAGTTTCTGGATTTTCATGAGCCATCCCGTCAACATTTGCAACGACTATTCCTGAGGGTGTACGGATATCAGTGTTTTCGATTGCTTCTGAAAGCTCACTTCGTGCTGAAGCCATTAGGGGAGTATGAAAGGCGCCGGCGACAGACAGATCAGCTACTTTCTTAGCTCCGATTTCGCGAGCAGCATCAGAGGCTTTATCTACTGCCGAATGTTCGCCAGCTATTACAATCTGCCCTGGGGAATTGTAATTCGCTATCCAGACTTCTCCATCAATCTGGGAACATAGTCCCTCAACTTCGGAGTCATTAAGTCCCAGTACAGCGGCCATGGTTCCTGGCTTTTCCTCAATAGCTTTTTTCATGGCATTTCCTCGGATTTGTACGAGTTGAACAGCGTCAAAAAAATCGAGAGCACCAGAAGCAGTCAATGCACTGTATTCTCCAAGGCTGTGTCCAGCATGACCTGTCGAGTCGATACCTAGACGTTCAACAGCGTCTAGTATCAACATGCTCAATACAAAAGTGGAGAGCTGAGCGTTCTCCGTTTGACGAAGTGAGTTTTCGTCCGAATTTAGTAGTAGTTCTTTAAGGTCAACATGAGTAGCGTCAGATGCTTCTTCAATTAGTTCCCAAGAAGGATGCTTCATCCAACTGCTTCCCATGCCAGAAAATTGAGATCCCTGGCCGGGATATGTAAAGACGATCATTTTTACTCCTCTTGATGGACATTTTGCCTTCAATACGCGTAAAACAGGTTAAAACGAAAAAAAACATCAAAAGAAGTCGTGTTTACTTATAATTTCGAATGAAATTTTGATATTGATTCTCAAAACTGAAAGATGCTATTGCAAGTTAGCAGCGTTAAGTAATGCCATTAAAAATATTAAAATGAGTCGATTCTTGTACTAAATTCGGGTAATTAACTTATGTCATTCTTTGTTGTAGCAGCGATTCTTGTTTCAGCATGTTTACATGCAGGTTGGAATGCTTTGCTTCATAAATCAGACGACCCATCGACATCAATAGTCGTCAGCTATCTAAGCTTCGGGATACTCCTTTCCCCAGCTTTGTTAATCGATCCGCCAATTGAAGTGCTTGGCTGGGCTTTTTTATCAGGAATTTTTCATGCGATTTATATAAGTGCTCTTTCTTTTGGTTACAAGATTGGAAGTCTAGGAGTGGTTTACCCCATCGCAAGGGGAGTTACTCCCTTATTGGTAGGAGTAGGTGGGTGGCTAATTCTGGAGGAAACTCCTTCAACTAGCACTCTTATCGGTCTGTTTGTCTTGACAACCGGTTTAATGCTGATAGCGGTTGTGGCTAAAAACATAAAGGAATCTCGTGCGATTGTATTTGCGGTAGGTACAGGTGCAGCTTCGGTTGGTTACTCATTAGTGGATGCCCATTCTGTAGATTCGGCTGG
>DBFL01000012.1:0-1931 GCA_002294285.1 Candidatus Neomicrothrix sp. UBA881 | reverse complement strand
CAAATAAAAAACAATCTTCTTAGCGGGGCGCTTATCGGATTAATGCAAGGGGGTGCTTATTTGCTTATCTTGTTGGCCTTTCAACGAGCCCAAGCAGGAGAAGTTTCAGGACTTCGGCAAGTTTCAGTTATTTTTGCGACTTTACTTGCACGAGAAGCTCTTGGTCGACGCGCTGTACTCGGGTCTATTGCTGTTGCTCTTGGAGCAGCACTGGTAATTTGGTGATCAGAGCTCAGAAAGTAGACAAAATGGAAGCTAATAGTATTTATTCACAAAAGTTACTTAAAGGAAAAAAAGCATTTGTTACCGGAGGTGCCACTGGGCTCGGTAAAGCAATAGCTTCTGGTTTGAGTGCTGTTGGCGCCGAGGTGACTATCGTCTCGCGAAATAAAGAAAAACTTTTATCCTCAGCAACAGAAATTTCCACCAAGACAGGAAATGAGGTTTTTTATGATGTTGTTGATATTCGAGATGTCGATTCTGTAAAACAGCTCTCTGATCGTCATGAGCGAGTGGACATACTAGTTAACAACGCTGGCGGTCAGTTCCCTCAAAAAGCTAGAGATTTCTCAGTCAATGGTTGGCGAAGTGTTATCGATCTCAATTTAAACGGGACTTGGAATATGACACAAATTTTTGGCAACAAGATGCTTGATTCACAAGGTGGTTCCATTTGTCAAATAGTTGCAACTGTAGGGAGAGGTATACCAGGAATTGCACATAGTGCAACTGCGCGTGCGGGAGTTTTAGAGTTGAGCAGAACGTTGGCTTTCGAGTGGGGTCCGAAGGTTCGAGTCAATTGTGTCGCACCTGGACAATTCCGAACAGAGGCATTCGATGCCACCTACGAGGCGGGTGTTGGCGATGGTTACGTTGAACAGCCGTTGCCAAAAATTGGAGATGTGGATGATATAGCTAATGGCGTTATTTTTCTTGTTTCGCCTGCTTCTCGATTTATTACAGGCGAGATTTTATATATTGACGGCGGTCTTATATTGCAGGGACCAATGTCAGCACTTCCTGAAAATGGATATCCGGAAAGAAAGCAAGTATGACTATCCATAGATGGCGAAATCCTTTTTTAGCTAATAGCGATTACTCGATTGCGCACGGTTTTTGCGATCAGCGAGATAGCAGCCATCTATCTGGACCGATTCCATCCAATGAAGAGGGTGAAGATCTGAGCGAGGGGGTCAGCTATCAGTATCAATGGCTGGGCCCTGGCCACTTCGGTGGTCTGGTTTCAGGACTTTATCCGGATGGAAAAAGAACTATCTGGAGTAATGGTCGAGAGCAGATAGTGAAACTTGATTATGAGACCTTAGATATTTTGGCGTCTTTTGATCTTTCAGAAGAAAGACCGGATGAGGTGTTGAGCAATCTTGCAGAGTGGGAAGAGGGAATTGCGGGTTTAGACGATTTTGACGATTTTGATGCCCTTTTGCAACATGCGGTTGGATTAGCCACTCGCTTTATGACCGGTTTAGATGGTGTTTATTCCTTACTGGACATTGATCACGTGATGTATCTGGGAAGAAAAGAAGGGGTAGTGGCTTACGCTGAAACCGATTCACGTTTCCGTGATTCATCTCTTATTGAAAAAGACCGATGGAATAAGCCAAATGAAGTTAGAGGTTATTTCGTAGGAATCAATATGACTCCGGATGGTCGCCTCGTGTTATCAACGGATCATGGTTGGTTGGTTAGTTTGGCGAGAGATTTTTCGGATTATGTTGCTACACAAATCCCAGGAGCGGATGAGATGGCTGCTGAACATTGTGAACGCATGGAATTAGAGAGAGGTAATACAGGCTACGGATGGGTCAGGACGAGTTTATGTTGTGATGAAGAAGGTGGTATTTATCTAAATTCTGTTGACCACTTGCACCGAGTTGTTTGGGATGGAGAAAAGTTTTCTTTTGAGGAAGGTG
>DBFL01000079.1 GCA_002294285.1 Candidatus Neomicrothrix sp. UBA881 | reverse complement strand
AAAACAATTTCAGAAATAAGCCCTGTGACTTAAGTCCAAACTTAAAACTTTTAAAGCCTGTCAAATAACATTTATTTGTAACTAATCACTTAGGCACTTAGGACAATTGTGACTAACGATAATGGAACTGAATTAATAGCAGTTACCGGTGCAACCGGATATGTCGGTGGAAGATTAATTCCTCGCCTTCTTAAAACTGGATACAGAGTTAGATGCATCGTTAGGAATTCTAAAGCTCTCGATGACAGACCTTGGCGATCTCAAGTTGAAGTTTTTACTTGTGATTTAAATATTGAAGATCAAGTTATTGAAGCGCTTAGAGGAGTGGACAGAGCATACTATTTGGTCCATTCAATGGCAGTTTCATCTAATTTTGAGGATTTAGAAGCTTCAATGGCTAAAACTTTCATTGCTGCTACAGAAGTTAACCAAATAAAACAGATTATATATCTAGGTGGTCTTGGAGAAGAAAAAGGTAATCTGTCACGACATTTAACTAGTCGTCAGAAAGTCGGCGAGATTTTAGCAAGTGGAATTACACCTGTAACTGAACTAAGAGCAGCAATAATTATTGGATCGGGAAGCGCTTCATTTGAAATGCTCAGATCACTGGTTGAGATACTCCCGGTCATGATAGTTCCAAAATGGGTAACCAAAACTCGTTGCCAACCTGTAGCAATAAGTGATGTTTTGTTCTATTTAGTGTCTGTTCTGGGAAGTAAAAAATCTCTTGGAAAAGTTTTTGATGTAGGTGGTCCTGATGTTTTGACCTATAAGGAAATGATGCATACCTATGCAGAGGTAGCAGGTCTCAAAAAGCGAATAATTGTTCCCGTTCCTGTTTTGACCCCTCGACTCTCTTCTCACTGGGTAAATTTGACAAGCCCCCTGCCTATTCGTCTAGCCCGTGCACTAATTGATTCACTTACCTCGGATGTTGTTATAGGCAGCAATCCTATTTCAGCTGCCTTTGACCATGAGCCGGATAACTTGCATAATTCAATTGGTCGTGCCTTAACTAGAGTGCAAGATCTTCAAATTCCTACACGATGGTCAGATCCTGGCAAAGTCCAAATAGCTGAATTGCCAGAATTAAGTGATCCGGATTGGTCTGGAGGTAGAGTTCTGTTTGATTCGCGAAAACAAAATTCAACAGCGTCAAGTGATCAAGTAATGTCAACTATTAGAACTATTGGTGGCGATACTGGTTGGTTTACCTTTAACCGGTTATGGGCTGTTCGTGGCTTCATAGACAAAATGGTGGGCGGTGTTGGTCTAAGACGAGGCAGAAGACACCCTACTGAACTCCGCGTTGGTGACCCAGTTGATTTTTTTACTGTTGTAAAAGTTGACAGTAATTCACTACTGCTAAGAGCAGAAATGCTTATCCCAGGTCACGCGTGGTTGGGGTGGTCGGTAACAGATTTAGAAAAGGGCTGTTTAGTTGAACAAAGAGCACAGTTTGTTCCACGTGGCGTAATAGGAAGGCTTTATTGGTTTGCACTCTTAATCCCTCATTCATTAATTTTTAGATCGATGCTTTCAAAAATTATTGCCGGAGCAGAAATAGACTTGAATTCATGACTACTAAAAATTCAATTTTTGCAATTGCCGTAAGTTTGGTTGCTGCATTGTTAATAATCCTCGCAGGTAGCAGTAACGGAGTTGACGCGTCTGGTATCCGTCTTTTTGCAATATGTGGACTTATTGCTTTCGGAATTCAATGGATTTGTTTTATACCGTCTTGGTTCTTACATTCAGAACGTTTCTTCGATCTTGTTGGTTCAGCAACTTATATGACTGTTACTGTGGTCGCACTTCTAGCAGTCCCTGAGATTGATACTAGATCTGTTCTTTTGGGTCTGATGATTTGTTTATGGGGCTTGCGCTTAGGAACTTTCCTTTTTGCGCGTGTACAGGCAGTAGGACATGATGCCCGCTTCAATTTAATAAAACATAAATTCGCATGGTTTTTAATGAGTTGGACTGTTCAAGGTCTTTGGGTTTTACTCACCTCTTCAGCCGCTTTAGCAGCAATTACTGCTAGCGAACGCAATGACTTTGGAATTATTGGAATTATTGGAATTATTCTCTGGTTAACCGGTTTTGTTATTGAAATTATCGCCGATGAACAAAAGAGAAGATTTAAAATGGATCCCTCAAACCAAAACTCGTTCATTACTGAGGGAATATGGGGTTGGTCACAACACCCGAACTATTTTGGAGAAATTGTCTTATGGATAGGAATTTCTCTCGTAGCGCTTCCTGGTCTATCAAGTTGGCAGCACTTCACCCTTATTTCACCTGTTTTTGTGTTTCTCCTCCTAACACGGATCAGCGGAATACCAATGCTCGATTCAGCTGCTAGAAAACGATGGGGAGATGACCCTAGATTTCTGGAATACAAAGAAGCAACACCTGTTCTAATCCCAAGACCACCTAAATAATTTTGATCCACGAACGGTAGAAATTTTGACTGCACTTTCATCTCCTGAGTTTGTGGTTGTTGGAGCAGGAATTGCTGGGTTAACAGCTGCAAAAATTTTAAGTGAAAATAATAAAGAAGTTTTACTGGTCGAAAAATCTAATTCGGTGGGTGGACGTGTGAAAACCGATATGTATGAGGGTTTTCTACTTGATCACGGTTTTCAAGTTCTATTAACCGCTTACCCCGAAGTTCATAATCAACTAGACCTTTCTTCTTTAAACCTGAAAACTTTTGAACCTGGGGCGACAATTTTCAAAAACGGAACATTTTCACTAATTGGTGACCCGTTTAGAAATTTCTCATCAATAGCTCCAACCATATTTACAAGAACAATAACATTTACCGACAAAATAAAACTGCTGCAATTGAGATACGAATTAATGAAAGAGAAAAACTTCTACACCAATAGAAAAGATGATCAACGAATTATTGAAACTTTAGGCAAATTTGGATTCTCCACGAAAGCCATTGACAGCTTTTTTAAACCTCTGATCGGTGGAATTCAATTAGATCCCGAACTCAATGGTTCTGCAAGACTTTCTCTACTGATACTGAAAATGTTATTTCTTGGAGATGCAGCAGTCCCTGAAAGAGGAATGGGTGCAATTAGTCAGCAGCTTTTAAGAAAAGTAGGAGAAAACAATGTTCTCCTCAATGCATCGGTTGAAAAAATCGAAGGTAAGAAAATTTTTATTTCAGAAGGAGAATCCTTTTCGCCTTCTAATTTGATAATTGCTACAGAAAACCCTGCAGCAGCAAAATTATTTGGTAATGAAATCACCCCTTCCAAGTCTGTATCATGTGTTTATTTTTCGGCTCCAGAAGCACCGATTAAATCCAGAGCAATTCTTCTTGATGGAGAAAACGGAGGTCCAGGGCTCAACGTGGCAATCATGACAAATGTTTCTTCTTCATATTCTTCTACAAATGAAGCTTTGATCGCTGTAGCAATACCTGGACAACTTGTGTGTGATTCAACTGAACCTGTCGTCACACAAATGAAAAAATGGTTCGGTGACATGGTCGATGATTGGAAGCACCTAAAGACTTTTTCAATCGAACATGGTCAACCCGCTTTACGACCTAAGGATTCATTTAGAAAAGAAATAAAAATTAGTGATGGAGTTTTCATGTGCGGAGATCATAGAGATACACCATCAATCCAGGGAGCCATGGTGTCAGGTAGAAGAACAGCTGAACTTTGTTTAAAGCAACAAATTTAAGGTGCTAATCCAGCACTGGAAAGTATCCGATTTACAGACATCACTATCGTTCTTCGTTCATCACCTCGATCTTTTGGCTGTTGATATCTCACGGAGTATCTTTCGATTGCATCTGTGCAGATAACCGAATCATTCGTAACTGAACACTTACCTTCAAATGTCACCCACCGGCCACCATCTACCTGAGAAATTGTTCCATCAAGACTCCCCTTTTCAAGAAGGCGAGATTTCAGACTCCCTGACCAAGTGATTATCTTTACAGTTTTTTCATCATCGTCCCACATGAATCCAACAGGGGTTGAATGTGGCTTCCCATCGTTTCTTACTAAAGTCAAGATCGCTAAATGTCTTTCGCTAAGAAAATCATTAAGTGAGGGGGCTATTTCTTGCGGAGAAAAGATTGCCATAAGTTAAACCTTTCTAAATCAACGACTACCAGAATACTTTGACTTATAAATCGAAATTGCTTCATGATGGTCGACAATGGGTTTCGGATATTTTTTCTCTAACCGAATTTCACTGTTGGGTTCATGTATTTCTTTTGAATCGACATCTTTTAATTCCAGAACCCACCTACGGATGTAATTTCCATCCTTGTCGAATTTTTCACTCTGACGAGTCGGATTGAAAATCCGATTAGGGTTGCTGTCTGTCCCTGTTCCAGCAACCCATTGCCAATTCAATTGATTGGAAGCTATGTCACCATCGACCAAATAATTCATGAAATGCCCTGCCCCGTGCCGCCAATCTATGTGTAAGTCCTTTGTGAGAAAAGATGCAACAACCATTCTTACCCTATTGTGCATAAAACCTTCAGATAATAATTGCCGCATACCTGCATCAACTATTGGAAAGCCAGTTTGACCTTCTTTCCATAGGTTTAATGCTTCAAAATCTTGGTTCCATTTGTATTTCCGGTCTCGATAATCATTGTGCGAAACATCTGGTCTCTGATCCAAAATTTGAAGATAAAAGTCACGCCAACACAATTGCCTAACAAAAGCATCGCCACCTAACTTCAATGCTTGTAGCGCTACCTCTAAAGGAGAAATACAACCTAGATGCAAATAAGGGGAAAGACGCGATGTCCGATCAGCTCCTATATCATCGCGCCCTTTTTCATAATCATTTAGTTCCTTTGCCATCCAATCTTTTAATCTTACGATTCCTTCGCTTTCACCACCTTTTAACAAATCTGGTGAAAAGTTTTTTCTTTTAAGTTCTTCAAAAATTTCAATACCATTTTTTTCTATTGGGATACTTTTAATTGACTCTGGTACTCCTAGAGGCTTTCTCCAAGTAGCTGTAGACCATCGACGATAATAAGGTGTAAAAATTTTGTATTCACTACCATCTGTCGGAGTCACAAAACCAGGTTCTAGTACAGAAACCCCTTGATGTTGGAATACTTTGAATCCATTTAAATCTCCAGCTTTACTAAGTGCTTCTTGACGTTTTTTTGCTACAAGGCTGAAATCAGCCGACATGTGAATATGTTCTGCATTGATCTCTTTTGCCAACTTTGTGACCTCTTCAACCCAGTTGCCCCTACGAAAAATAAGATCCAAACCAAATTTATTTAAAGACATTTCGAGATCTTTTAAAGAATCAATCAGAAATCCCATTCGGTTAGAACTCAGATTTTTGTTTTCAATGATTGCATCATCAAAAACAAAAAGGGCGCATAATGGTCTTTTTGTTGCAACTGCTTCGACAAGAGCTGGATTATCACGAATCCGTAGGTCTCTTGTAAAAACTATGATTACTGGTTTGCTCACTTAAGAACAACAATTTCCGAATCGCTTACGATTTTTCGCAACCAAGGCATAAACGCCAGTAGCAGCAAAAGAGAATGGGGGTGTCAAAATAATGAAACCCAAGATCATCCAACTAAATCCCATTCGTTTTAAAATTTCTGCAATCGCAAAAACTCCTTTAATTTTTTTCTGGTCAGACTGTATTAGCCATATATATTTATCGAAATCTTTTCGACTGAGTCCATAATTTTCAGGTTCTATCGATTCAGAATCAATAAATTTTAAATCTTTTACCGTCTTTTCTGAAGCCCATGAAGCAAGACTTTGACACAGACCACAACCACCATCATAAATAACTGTATTTTGAATACTTTTTGAAGATTCTGTGTATCGCATATTTTCCTATGAGATTTCCTCGACCACAGATCTGACAGGTAAACGTTCAATTGCTTCATTTCTACGGTTTTGTAAAGCACTCCAAGTTAAAGTTCTTTCACTGTTTCGGATACCTGCAACTCTTCTCAGTGACTGATCTGAAATATCATCAGTTGTTACTGAAAAACCAACTTCTGTAGCGACTCGGACCCCATTACGAGTGAAAAAACTTGATGAAATTTTTTCGAACTCTTCAAGTAGGTCCATTTCTGGGTGAAGATCTTGGATTACAGAAGAAAGATAAGCAAAGTTTTTAACGAAAAGCATTAGTTCTTTAGGAATCCGAGCTCCGTGAGTTAAAAGGTCTTTAACCAAAAGGCGTATCTCTGCAACAAATTCTTCTTCACTCATTTCTAGAGGATCAAAATCGTCTCGTTCTAATTTGAAATCTTTAATCAACGTTTTGATATCAGAATCATCTGGAAATGCTCCAAGGTCACGTAAGCCTGAAATCTGAGCTTCTGCATCGCCAGTCATCAAACCTACGACATAGCGAAGAAAAGCAATCCTGCGTTCACCATTCAACCTTCCAGTTATACCGAAATCAACAAGTCCTATTTTTTTCTCGTGGTTTAAAAATACGTTTCCTGCATGAAAATCACCATGGAAGATTCCATGAATGACCGCCCCTTCTAATAAACCATCAACCATTTGGCGGAAAACATCCGAAATTTCTTCGACTTCCAGATGCATTTCATTTGCGTTGCCGAGTGAAACTCCCTCAACTGCACTCATAACAATAATTCTCGACGTTACGTAATCTAAGTTCGGTATCGGAAATTCCCAAGAATTTTTGGGGTTTGCTCTTAAAGCTCGTTCCAATTCGAAAAGATTTGCTACTTCAAGATTAAAATCCAACTCTTCACAAATTGTTTCCGCAAATAGCTCCACTAAAGCAGGTGGATTTGTTAAAGCCGCAACGGGAATTCTTCCCACAAATTTTGGAGCTAACCATGCTAGGACTTTCAGATCACTTATTACTTGATCTTGAATTTTCGGTCTTTGAACTTTTACAACTACTGAAGAATCATCATGCAGTATTGCTGAATGAACTTGGGCGATGGAAGCTGCTGCTATCGGAATTGGATCTACTGATTTGAAAATATCATTTAGAGGGCCCAGTTCATTTTCAATAGTTTTCCTTGCAGTTGACCATGTTTCTGCTTGAACCTCATCTCGACATTTTTTGCACTCCTCAATTAAAGCATCTGGAAATACCCCCTCAGCTGCTGAAATTAATTGTGCAAGTTTGACATACGTCGGCCCTAACTGTTCTGCTGCTTCTCTAACTCTTCTATATAGAACAGTTTTCTTTACTTCGTTTTCTTTTCGTGCGTCAACTATTTTCCAGGTAATAAAAGCTTTTCCAAAAGTAAACACAGTTTTTAATAGTCTCCGGATAGGAGGAAACTTGGGTCGTTGAATCAAATACGGAATTGATTTTTGAATTTCAAAACGTTTTTTGGAAGATTCTCTTATTAATAAGTCTTCGTCTTTTTCAGATATGTGACCTGTGATTGGATTTTTTTCGATGTTATCGTTCGTTCCAGCTGTAAAAACTTTGTTGCTTGATAAATCCTGAAAAGCAATTTCAAGACGGCTTGGTCCCCATATGCCCATAGACAATGGTTTCCATTCAACTGGGCTTATTAAATTCAATCTCGGGATTCTTTCGACAAAAACTTTTAGAGCCTCTTGAAGTTCGGCTCGCGCGAGGAATGCTCCTAAGCAATGATGAGCACCACTACCGAAAGCCAGATGCGGACATTCACGCTCTCGCAGAATATTGAAAGAGTAACCATCAGGATCATCAGTTTCGGCAAGACTTGCTGAATGGAGACCCAAAAAAACTGTGGTTCCTGCTGGAAATATTTTTCCCTCAAATTCAATGTCTTCAACAGCCAAACGTGCAGTCGTCCTCACAGCACCTATATACCTAAGTGATTCTTCGACAGCAGCTGGAATGAGGTCATGATTGCCATTTAGAAGTGAGTATTGCTCGGGGTGGTCTGCTAGAACTGCAATTATTGCACCTAGCTGATTTCTGGTTGTGTCGGTGCCTGCTAATAAAAGAGCCTCTACCATGGCGACAAGTTCATCTGAACTTAGACGGTCACCATCTACCTGATTTTGAATTAGTTCTGAAACTAGATCTTCTTGTGGATTTCTAGAGCGCTCCTCAATTAAGGTTTTTATATATTCATCAAGTTCTTTTTGCGCATTTGAAACTTCATCTAAACGATTTATTACAGCATCGGTATCTGCATCTAAAGCAGAGAAAATAACATCCGCCCAATGATCAAAACTCTCCCAATCTTTGTCATTTGCACCCAGAAGTCGACAGATGATTGGTATGGGATATGGACGACAAAAATCCTGAACGATTTCACTTGTTTCTTTTTTTAAAAATGATTCAACTAGCTCAATTGCATATTCGCGCATAAATGGTCTCAATCGATCTGCGTTTTTAGAGTTAAATGATGGATTGACTAGTTTTCGGAGGCGTCGATGATCTTCACCTTCAACAGATAGAACATTTGGTCTGATTGTAAAATTTGTAGGAATTTCAACGTCCGGAATTGACCGACGAGCTCGTTCAAATAGAACATTTAAATCAGAAGCTGTTGACTCTAAAGAATCAAGCATTGAGATACCTGACAGAACAGAAATCCACCGCTGATCTCTTAGTATCGACCTTGTCTGTTTGTAACCATGAACCAATAAACCCACTGGAGTTTGAACAATCCAATCAGAACGGTCAGCTAATTTTTTGTTTGAAGAAATAATTTGCGAAAAACTTTCTGGCTGCAAATCAACATATGGAACCGCGCCAGGATCAGTTACTATCACACGACTATTCCGATCAAATTTGTCTGATCTAATTTCAAGGTCTGGATCTGTCATAACCAAAAGATGTTTTCTTTATCTCTACTGAAGTATGGATCCTTTAAAGAAGTAAAACAATATGAAATCCGACACTTCAAATTCATCTATGTTATTACTCTTCAAGCTCTTTTTGGTTTTCCTCTTTTGAGTTGGATTTATCCCATTCAACATCGACAACTTGTTGACCGCCATTGCTTTTTGTCGACCATAAAAACGATTTTCCTGTTTCAAGTTTTTTCATAAATAAACGTGTAAATATGGATCGCAACATGATTCGTGTTAGAGGGAAAAGTAGTACCAAACCAAGAGCATCAGTTCCAAAACCCGGGGTAAGCATTAAAACACCAGCAATAAGAATAAGCAAACCTTCTACTATTTGCTTACCAGGAAGTTTTCCTCTTGAAAGCTCAATTTGAGCCTTTCTTATTATTTCTAATCCTTCTCTTTTCACCATCCATGCACCAATGACGCTGATGGATACAAGAGCAATTAGAGTATTTCCAAAACCAAATTGGTGAGAAGCTTCAATGATTAAATACAACTCAACTGCAGGAATTATTAAAAAAGCAGCAAATAGTAAAAAGAGCATAAATTTATGCTACGTGTTTGTAACCACTAGAAGTAAAAAATATCTTTCTTTGTGAAGAATTAATATGTCTGAAAACTCGAAACCCACTCCAGAAAGACCGCCTTCAATAGATCAAATAGCTCGCGCTATTTCCGACTTAGGTTTACCTCACCCGCTTCTAGTTGATGCGGCTAGAGATGCAGTAAATAGATCTGTTGGGAATGATGTACTTGAAGAAGCGAGAAAAATAGGCGAATCGATTTCAAGAAGATTAATTAGTGACGTTATTAATGCAACTGGCGTTCTTTTGCACACTAATTTGGGTCGCGCTCCGTTAAATATTGGAAATCGAGACGAGGCGTTCAGGTTTTCAAATCTTGAATTGGATTTAGAAACAGGAGAACGCGGTTCGAGACATGACAAAACATCAAAATTAATCGCTCGTTCTTGTGGAGCAGAGTCAGCGTTAGTAGTCAACAACTGTGCTTCGGCAGTTCTTCTAGTGATTGCAGCACTGGCTCAAAACCGAGGAGTTGCAGTTTCAAGAAGTGAATTAGTCGAAATTGGTGGAGGATTTAGAATCCCTGAAATTATCGAACAATCAGGAGCTAAATTAATCGAAGTTGGAACGACTAATAGAACACGACGGAAAGATTTCGAAAAAGCAGTAAACAAAAATGAAGTTTCATTAGTGTTGAAAGTTCATCAATCCAATTATCGAATTGTTGGTTTTACTGAAACCACTGAAATTTCTGAAATGAAAGATTTAGGAATTCCTCTTTTAGCTGATATTGGTTCCGGATTACTTGATGCAGCTTGTCCTTGGTTGGATGATGGACCTCCAAAATGGCTTATAGGTGAACCTGCTGCACGTCAAAGTTTAGAATCAGGTGCTGACATAGTAACTTTTTCCGGTGACAAGTTATTCGGCGGACCGCAAGCCGGAATTATCGCTGGAAAAACAGAATTAATTGATCTTTGTATGCAACATCCTCTTTCTAGAGCTTTTCGCCCCGGCAACCTGATTATGTCTGTACTTCAGGAAGTAACTCTGTCTTATTTGGAACGTGAAGGATCTTCTATTCCTTTTTGGAAAATGGCCACCACTTCAGTAGATGAACTATTTGATAGAGCAAAAAATATAGAACCAAAATTTGCTACCAAAACTTTTGCCACCCCCGGCGGTGGAACTCTTCCAGGGGTTGAAATACCTTCTGCTGGTTTACATTTAGAAGGTAACCATGTTGAATTCTTTCGTCAGCAAGATCCACCTATTATTTGCCGTATGGATGACGACCAAACTGTTATAGATCTAATGACTGTGCATCCAACTGATGATGTTTTAATCGATAAAGCGATTAAAACAATTCTTTGAGGTTTTTCTAGTTCAATCATGCACATAGTAGCTACTGCTGGACACGTTGATCATGGAAAATCTACTCTTGTTAAATCTTTAACTGGATCAGATCCTGATCGATTTATAGAAGAACAAATCCGTGGTTTAACCATCGACTTAGGTTTCGCTTCGACCACGTTGTCTTCTGGAGATGTTTTATCAATAATTGACGTGCCGGGTCATGTCAGGTTTCTAAAAAATATGCTGGCCGGTGTTGGGAGTGTCCAAACATGTCTTTTTATCGTCGCGGCTACTGAAGGATGGAAACCTCAATCAGAGGAACACCTTCGAATCCTAGAATTACTCGGATTTAAAAGTGGAATAATAGTTGTAACGAAAATAGACCAAGCTGACGATGAACTTACCGAACTTTCCCTTTTAGAAATAAAAGAAAAAGTTCAAAACACTTTCTTGGAAAATGCTCCTTTGGTTAAAACCAACGCTTTAGATGGAACTGGAATTGACACTCTCTTAGAAGAACTATCGAAACTTGTTAGTAAAGAGCATGAGCCAGAAGATCATGAAAGACCAAGGCTTTGGGTAGATCGTTCTTTCTCAATTAAGGGAACTGGAACTGTCGTAACAGGAACTCTTTCAGGTGGGAGTTTTGAAATTGATGATGATCTAGAAGTTTGGCCTTTAGGAGAAAAAGTCAGAATCAGAGGACTTCAATCACATCATCTAGACGAGGAAAAAATCCAACCCGGTAGTCGATGCGCAGTAAATATCACCGGACTTTCATCTACTGATATTTCTCGTGGAAATGTATTAATTAAACCGAAGCAATGGCATTTAACTAAAATGTTGGATGCGTCATTAAAAGTATTAGATGATCTAGATCACCATGTATCACGTAGAGGTTCATTCGTCGCCTACTTTGGATCGGGTGAATACCCAATAAGGTTAAGGATTCTTGGACCGAATTCAATTAAACCTGGATCAACTGGTTTAGTGAGACTATTTACGTCAAAACCTCTCCCCTTGTTGCCGGGTGATCGGTTTATTTTGCGTGAAAGTGGACGCGAAGAAACTATTGGCGGTGGTGAAGTCCTCGATGTTGACCCAATAATAAAGGCCTCAAAAGCTAAACCAGATCGTTCAATAACTCGAGTCATCAAAGAAAGAGGTTGGATAGATGTTGGAGAACTAAAACTACTAACAGGCGAAACTATTGAACCAAGTGTAGGTAATTGGGTTGTGAATCCAGAAATCCTCCAGACAGCAATTGAAGAAATAAAAAAGCTAGCCGAATCTGCAGGATCATCTGGAATTGAACTTTCTATATTGGATGAAAAACAGAGATTAACCGTTTCCTTAGTTGAAGAAGTCATTATCGATAGTGGAAAACTAAAACTTGCAAAATATAAAGATCTGACTTCTAATCATCCGTTTGTTGAAAAATTAGAAATTTCACTTTTTGCCCCTCCGGATCCTCTTGATATAAGCCGTTCTGAATTGCGCGAAATGATTCACAAAGGAGTTGTTATTGAAAAAGATGGAATCTTTTTTTCTTCAACAGCAATCGAAAAAGCTGCATTACTGGCTGCAAAACTTCTACAATCAACCCCCCAAGGTTTTACTGTTTCACAATTCAGGGAAGCAGCCGGCAATACCAGAAAGCATGCATTGCCTCTTTTGAACTATTTAGATGAGAATGGAATTACTCGCAGGCGAGAAAATGTTCGCATTGCCGGACCTCGGCTTCCTAAAGTAGAAAATTAAAAATCTAACTAAGTAGTCTCTTATTTCTTTTTACCTCTGCGCTCTCTATAGTCACGAGCTGCTCCTTCTAAGGGCTCTACTTGCAACCAAAATCCATCCACAGCCGCGACTCTTATTTCCTCTTTGGCTTTGATGGGAGTCGCTCTGTTAGTTTGAGCTTTCCAAATTGCTCCTTTTACTTCGATTGTTCCATTGGGATTTATCTCATCTATAGCCATACCTATTTCACCAATCATCCATTCTCGACCGATGGTCGGTGTAGCGAAACGAGTACGAATCATTGCTGGCATTCCCGCTGACATGCAAATAACTGTTAACAAAATGCCAAAGAGTAAAGTAAGCCAAGAGAGTGATACGCCGTCGAATAATAGAAGTGAACCTGTCACCAAACTTGTAGTTGCAATACCTGTCCAAAGTCTTGGAACACCAGTCTGAACATCTATAGCAAATCCCAGCATAGAGAAAATGAGTAGAGCCAACCCCCAAGGGTTAGATGGTAAGACTGCTAATCCATAAAAACCAAGTAAAAGGCATAAAGCCCCCAAAACACCTGCAATGCCTACACCGGCTGTATAAAGTTCAAAAATCAACAATCCCATACCAGCTAAGAAAAGTAAGTAGGTGATAGCAGGACTTGCCACACTATGAAAAAACTGGTCGATGGGATCCATTTCTTCAAAACGTGTCTGAGTCAATGGCTTTGTTTCTCCTGTTTCAATATCTGAAATAACTTCAAAGCCTTCTAGACCAACAAGGTGCTCTAACAAAACTGGAGAACTTCTTGCTATCCCACTATCTACAGCTTCCTTATAGTTGAAAGTTTTTTCACTTAAGTCCAAGACGGTTTTTTCTGCATTACTGCTCGATGAAAAAATATTGCTTCCGATCTTGCCAATCTTCGATCCGGGTGAAATTCCTACATCACCACTCAGCAACGCTAGTTCTGCGATTGGTCCTTTTGCTCGTGCTCCTGAAGGACCCACCCAAAAAGAAATTGGTATCTTTGAAGAAGTTATTACCTGACCTAGTTCAATTATTTCCTCAGTCCCAATAACGCTCCCAGAAACATTAACTTGAAAAACCAAAGCAATAGTCTCAGATGGATCTACTTTTTCAAGCGTTTCCATCATCATTTCAAACATCACTGGATCCATTAGGCCTGATGCTTCCACCACCACTACACCTTTTGTAGAAACCGGCATCGAGTCTGCTGCTGCATTGCTAGAAAACAAATTAATTAGAAGAATTGCAGAAAATGCAAAAATTACACGAAACAATTTGTTTAAAGTTTTTGTTTCTCTCATATCTAAATTTTTAGCTAAAGAACCTTAACTAGATAGCTTCTGGATCATGTAAAGCTAAGACTGCCTCTTCTACCGTTTCGCGAACAGGGACAATTCTATCGAAACCCGTGGTATGAAGGAGTCTCACCAAAGCAGGTCTATTGCACGCGACAGAAACATCACCATCATTATCTCTTGCTCTCCGTATGCCTCCAATTAAAGCCCCTAAACCTGCAGAATCCATAAAAGGAACATCTGATAAATCAACTAAAACAAATTTCTCTTCTGCTAGTTCCATTAGTGCTTCACGAAATTGAGCAACTGTATAAGCATCAAGTTCACCGGTAGGTCTGCATAACACATACTTTTCGTTTCTTTCAACCGTAATCTCTAGCATATTTTTCCTTATTTAAGCTTCTCTTGTATTAGCTCTTAGATAGAAGATTACAAAGCTCAACACAAAAGTAAACATCGAGTCAGTAATTCCTCCGCTACGCTCGCATTATGCCTGAAAAAACAAAAGTTTTGCTAGCAAGTACTGAAAATCATATTTTTAAAGAAGTTTGTGCTGCATTAAGTCAAAATCATGATGTCATATGGGTAAAAGAAGGAGTGGAAGTACTTGAAACTGTTATTCAAAATGCTCCTGTATTAACAATTCTCGATCTTCAAATAGGAAATATGGGAGGCATGGCAACTTCACTTGACCTTCGCCTTGAGCAAAGAGCGGGTCGTATTCCCCCTCAAAAAGTATTGATGTTATTAGACAGAGAAGCGGATGAGTTTCTTGGAAAACGTTCTGAAGCGGATTGCTGGATAATCAAACCTATAGATCCCTTAGCACTCAGCCAAAAAGTTGACGAAATTGTTAATAGTTGATCGTTAAGTAAAACTCTAAAAGTATTTGCATCATACGGGTAGTGGCGCAGCTTGGTAGCGTGCCTCGTTCGGGACGAGGAGGTCGTGGGTTCAAATCCCGCCTACCCGACAAGATCAGCTACCGCTAAGAAATTGCTACACAAATATAATCTCATATAACGTGATATCACATTGCTGGAAAACCTCCTACGATTGAACCTGTTATGTCAAAAAAATCTGTTTCAGTAACAATTTCAGCCTCAATAGAAG
>DBFL01000065.1:37478-38349 GCA_002294285.1 Candidatus Neomicrothrix sp. UBA881 | reverse complement strand
TCGAAGGACCAGAAATCGCAGCAGAGCCAGAAGTTACAGCTGGTTTTGATGGAACGACAATCAAAGTGGGAATCATAAATGACTTCAGTGGACCTGCAGCAATAATTGGCCTTCCATTACAAGCTGGTGTTGCAACCTATTATGAGTGGGTTAACTCTCAAGGGGGTATTGCTGGTAAATACCCTGTGGAACTTGTAGATGCTGATAGCACTTACAATCCGAGTGTTGCCGTTCAGGCTTATAACGACATGAAAGACGATATAGCGATAGTAGGTAATCTTTTTGGAACACCTGTTACAACCGCAGTTCTTGAATCGTTAAAAGAAGATGGTTTAATGGCAGTTCCTGCATCACTAGATTCTGCATGGGTTCGTGAATCTAATTTGATCCCTTGGGGTGCCCCATATCAGGTCCAAGTAATCAATGGAATTGATTGGTGGTTGAATGAAGGTGGCGGTTCAACCGATCAGGTTTATTGCAGCTTGATTCAAGACGATCCTTATGGAGAAGCTGGTCAGGCTGGGCTTGATTGGATTGCTCCAAAGGTAGGAATCACAGTTACTGAAGTTGCAAGGTATGTTCCAGGAGATGCTGATTTCAGCGCTCAGATAGGACAACTACAGGGAGCAGGATGTGAAGTTGTTTGGTTGACAGCGCTTCCTTCTGCAGTAGGAGGAATAGGTGGTGCAGCTGCAGGTGCAGGTTTTGCACCAACATGGATAGGTCAATCCCCAGTATGGATTAACGTCTTTGCTGCATCAGCTCTCGCCCCATACTTGCAGGAAAATTTGATCATTGTAGGTGAAGGAAGTACTTGGGGAGATACAAGTATGCCCGGTGCTGTCGCAATGATGGAAAGAATGGCTACCTA
>DBFL01000065.1:13613-37099 GCA_002294285.1 Candidatus Neomicrothrix sp. UBA881 | reverse complement strand
GCAGGAGCACTTGAAAAAGCTGTAGCTAATGGTGATTTGTCACGTGAGGGAATCCTTAAAGCTTCAACTGAGATGAGTGTTGACTTTGAAGGTCTTTCTGGTGAATATCAGTATGGTTCAGCTGATGAAAGACAGCCGGCAACAGCAAATACGATTTTCCGAGTAAATCCGGATGTTCCTAATGGTGTTGAGGCTGTAGAAGTTGGTTATGAGAGCTCATATGCTTCTGAATTCGACTTCTAATTAAAATAGGAATGTAGTTACAGGGCCCATGGGTTAACCCATGGGCCCTGAACTTTTTACTGGTTAATATTAAGTTCAATGGAAGACGCTTTAGAAAAAAAAGAGAAACCTATACTTTCAGTTGACAATCTCGAAGTTGTTTACAACGAGGTCATACTTGTCCTTCGTGGTATTTCGATGAATGTTTCTGAAGGTGAAATTGTCGCTCTTCTAGGTGCAAATGGAGCGGGAAAAACAACCTTGTTGAGATCTATCACTGGATTGCTGGAAATTCATAGAGGAAAAATTACAAAAGGTTCTGTTTCTTTTCTTGGTGAGAAAACAAACAGATATGATCCTTCGAGGTTGGTTCGTGCAGGTTTATCACAGGTTATGGAAGGTAGACGAATTTTTGCAGAATTGACAGTTGAAGAAAATCTCAAAGCAGGTGCATACACGGTTGCTTCAAGACAGAAAATTGCAGAGGCTCATGATCGTGTTGTGGGTCTTTTCCCAGTCTTAGCTTCTCGTTCACGTTCGACCGCAGGTTATCTTTCAGGTGGAGAGCAACAAATGCTAGCTATAGGGAGAGCTTTGATGACATCCCCTAGATTGCTAGTGCTTGATGAGCCTTCTCTGGGTTTAGCACCACTGCTTGTTCAACAAATCAGAGACATAATT
Source organism: Candidatus Neomicrothrix sp. UBA881 (assembly GCA_002294285.1). Taxonomy (GTDB): domain Bacteria; phylum Actinomycetota; class Acidimicrobiia; order Acidimicrobiales; family MedAcidi-G1; genus MedAcidi-G1. Next base: position 36,196 of record DBFL01000065.1, on the reverse strand, counting down.
GAAACGGTAAATAGGCAAGGAACAAGTGTTTTGCTTGTAGAACAAAATGCGACTATGGCACTTTCGATCGCTAACCGGGGTTACGTACTTGAAAACGGAAGAATTGTTCGTGATGGATTAAGCCATGAACTATTACAAGACGATGATATTAAAGAGTTTTATTTAGGCGTTGGTGAAGCAGGACGGCGTTCATTTAGAGACGTAAAAACATATCGACGTAGAAAAAGGTGGAGTGCTTGATGGACTCTTCAAAAATTCTTGATTTCAGTCAAGTGACACTTCGGTTTGGAGGAGTAACTGCTCTTGAGGATGTTAGTTTCGGAGTTAAATCTGGAGAACTTTTTGCGATTATTGGTCCCAATGGTGCTGGTAAGACTTCAATCTTTAATTGTATAAATGGTGTGTATAAGCCACAGGCAGGTTCGGTTTTATTCGAAGGTAAAGAGATGATAGGAGAGCGACCTGTAAATGTGGCCCGTCAAGGTGTAGGTAGAACGTTTCAGAATTTAGGGTTATTTATGAACTTGGATCTTATAGATAATTTACTTCTTGGACGCCATTTAAAAATGAAGACAGGATTTTTTTCAGGTGCCCTGTGGTGGGGTCGTGCTAAAAACGAGGAGATAAAAAACCGTAAAAAAGTTGAAACAATTATTGATTTGCTTGAGCTTCAACCCTATAGATACCAACCAGTGGGACTACTACCTTATGGAATCCAAAAACGTGTTGAATTAGGACGTGCGCTTTCTATGGAGCCACGTATTCTTCTCTTAGATGAGCCTGTTGCAGGAATGAATCTAGAAGAAACTGAAGACATGGCTAGATACATTCTTGAAATAAATCATGAGTTAGGTGTACCCATTTTGCTTGTTGAACATGATATGGCAATGGTGATGGACATAGCGGATCGTGTAATGGCACTTGATTTTGGACAAACAATTGCCACAGGCATTCCTAAAGAGATTCAGGATAATCCACTTGTTATAGCTGCTTATTTAGGAGAAGCCTCGTGAGTTCTCAGCAATTAAATGAACATGACAAAGAACAAGATGAGTTAATAAGTTTGTCAGCGAAATTGCTTGAACACTCTCAGATGCGCCCCAATGATGTCGCGATCCGTCATAAAAAATTCGGTATATGGCAAGAATTCTCATGGGGGCAGTATTTCGAAATTGTAAAATCAGTGGCATTTGGATTTTATGAACTGGGGGTTAGAGAAGGTGACAAAGTAGCAATCCATTCAGAAAATAGACCCGAGTGGGTTTTTGCAGATTTAGGTGCACAAACACTTGGATCAGTCGCAGTTGGAATTTATCCAACGAGTCCCGCTTCGGAAGTCGAGTATCTTCTTAATCACTCTGAAGCGTCTGTTCTAGTTGTTGAAGACGAGGAACAACTTGATAAGGCGTTGGAAGCATGGGACCGATTAGAGAAGTTAAAGAAAATAGTTGTCATTGACCCAAGAGGAATAAAAACAATTGATGACCCGAGAATTATTACTTTTGAGGAATTGATAAGTTTAGGCGAATCTGATGATGGAAAAAGTTTCGAGAAAATGATACAAACTATTTCTGCTTCTGAAACTGCGATAATTGTCTATACATCAGGTACAACAGGCCCTCCAAAAGGTGCAATGATCACTCACCAAAATTTGAGATTCGCCGCTCTTACATGGGGGCTTGTTTACGATTTTCGTAAAAATGATGAGGTGCTGTCATACCTCCCTTTATGTCATGTAGCTGAGAGAGTTATATCAGTTGCTAATGGCGTATATCACGGTTATGTAGTTAATTTTGGTGAGGATACAAATTCATTCATGGAAGATCTACGTGAGGTTCAGCCAACATTTTTTCTTGGAGTTCCACGTGTGTGGGAAAAAATGCTTGCTGCTATCCAAATACGATCAAACGATGCAACTTGGTTAAAGCATGCTCTATTCAATTTTTGGATTAAGCAAGGAGGCTTTATTTTAAAAAGACGTTTGAAAAATAAAAGCACCTTCATTGACTCAATATGGTTTGGAATAGGTTGGCTTTTTGTGTTTAGGTCATTAAAGAAAAGAGTAGGGATGATGCGAGTTCGTGAAGCCCTATCTGGAGCTGCACCTATTGCTCCTCAGGTCCTTGAGTTTCTTATGTCAGTTGGAGTTCCTGTGCGAGAAGGATACGGAATGACAGAGAATACAGCTGTGGCAACGATTGTTCCAGTTGATGAGCTGCGTTTAGGTTCTGTTGGGAAACCATTACCTAATTCTGAAGTGCGCATAGCTGAAGATGGAGAGATACTTACCCGTTCTGAGGCAACATTCAATGGCTATTTTAAAAACCCGGAAGCAACTAAAGAAACAATTATTGACGACTGGTTACACACTGGTGATATAGGGCATATAGATGAACTTGGGCATCTGTGGATTACAGATCGTAAAAAAGACATAATCATCACGGCAGGTGGAAAGAATCTCTCACCATCTGAAATAGAAAATCGAATAAAGGTTTCTCCTTACATCAGAGAAGCCATGGTTATTGGAGATAAACGGAAATATCTGACGGCTTTAATTGGAATTGAAAGTGACACAGTTGGAGATTGGGCTACACGCGAAGGCATTCCCTACACAACTTACGAGGATTTGTCTTCTAAAGACGAAGTTAATGAATTAGTTTCGTCAGTTATAAATGAAGCAAATAAAGATTTTGCTCAAGTAGAAACTATTAAGTATTTCAAACTATTACCAATAGAGCTTGATCATGAAGACGGTCAACTTACCGCTACACAAAAAGTTAAAAGAGCCACTCTCACCGAGCAGTTTGCCGATTTGATTGAAAGTATGTACTAATGGAGCAACTCTTACAAGGCGTATTTGATGGTATAGCTCTGGGGTCAAGATACTCGTTGATAGTTCTTGGTTTTGTTGTTATTTACCGTGCAACAGGAATCATTAATTTTGCACAGGGAGGCTTTTTGTTGATAGGAGCATTTTTGACCTACAACTTTAGTCAAACGTGGGGTTGGAATTTCTACTTGTCTTTATTTTTGTCAATGATTGTTACTTCAATTATCGCAATTCTCATACAGTTGTTACTTTTACACCGTTCATTAAAAGAAATAACTGCTGGGGGTTTTTGTTTACTTATCTGGTCTGTGTCTTTTTATAATGGGAACACTCACCTTGTTTCGCTAATTATTGGATTAATTGCTGGTGTGTTCATCTATTTCTTAGTCCGCGGACTTGAAATTCGTTTTGGATCAAGCCAATCGAATGAATTGCCAATATTTGGTTCGATCATTGTGACCATAGGGATACTTTTTGTTATCAAACAAGTTGTTCCATCTATTTGGGGTTTTGCTGAAATAAATATGGGAGACCCATGGGGCTTTAAGATTATCAAAGCGGGTGATTTAGTTTTTACGCATGCAAAACTTTGGACAATCGCTTTAACTGCTATTGCGCTTTTAGGTTTTTTCTTGGTGAATCGGTACACAAAAATTGGTATCGCGATGCGAGCGGCTCACTTTGATCATGAGGCTGCTTTTGCCCAAGGTATTTCTTTAAAGGTGGTTTTTGCCACTGCTTTTGGAATCGCTGGTGCAGTGGCTGCTTTAGCCGGAACAGTAACTGGTGTAGGCATCGCACAATTGACGCCGAATATGGATTTAATAGTTTTTCTTGCTTTCCCAGCAATGATCTTAGGTGGGTTTGACTCTCCAGGAGGTGCCGTTATAGGAGGAGTTATCGTTGGAATCATACAAAATTTGACAAAGGTATACCAGCCTGAATGGGATCTCCATTGGTTGGGAGTTGGATTTGACAGAGTAATGGTTTTTATCGTGATGCTAGTAATTTTAATGATTCGTCCATATGGGCTTTTCGGTACAAAAGAAGTTCACAGAGTTTGAGTTCATATGTCTAATCCATCTAAAGACTTAAAAGTTCGTTATCAACAAGATTTGATGTTGTGGAGAACTCCTTTGTTAAGAATTGGTTTGTTGACTCTTATAGCTCTTTATATTTTGAGTCCGATAATTTGGGAGACTTTTCCAGTAACAAAATTTTTAAGTGATGTAGGACTCACTATGACAACACTTAACTATGCAGGTGTTTTTGCTGTAGGTGCAATAGGTCTCAATTTATTGACAGGTTACACAGGGCAGGTTTCACTTGGTCACTCAGTTTTTGTGGGAGCTGGAGCCTATTTCACTGCTTATGCGGGCACGACGTGGGATTTGCCTTTTTTAATTTGGCTGCCATGTTCACTTTTGGTCGGTTTTTTAATTGGCTTCATAGTCGGGCCATTAGCTCTTCGTCTCCGTGGAAACTATTTAGTTGTAGTGACTCTTGGTTTAGTTTTTTTAGGCGATCACATTTTTAGAAATTGGAAGTCAGTTACTGGGGGCAGTACAGGGGTTTCTGTTACAGGCGCTTCGTTAAAAATCGGTTCAATTGATTTTAGAAATTTGGAAATTTTCGGCCATGAATTCGAAAAATCTCAATCATTTTTCTGGCTGATTTGGGGGTTTGTCGCAATCGTCGCATTGTTAGTCAAAAACATTGTTAGAACAAGACCGGGAAGAGCGTTACAAGCAGTTCGAGATCGTGACATTGCCGCTGAAATTATAGGCGTGGACCTGTTGCACTATAAAACGATGGCATTTGCAATTTCGAGTTCAATTGCTGCTCTTGCTGGAGCTCTTTTTGGGGTTTTGCAGTCATTTATAAGCCCCATCGATTTTGGATTACTAGTTGCGATCCAATACATAGCAATAATTATTTTGGGCGGAATGGGTACAATCCACGGATCTATAATCGGAGCTTTCGTGTTAGGAAGCCTTCCTCGTTTCGTTGAAAATATTTCTAGAGACTATGACCTGCCAGGTGTTAGCGGAGATGAAGGTGGAATAGGAGGCATGATTTCAATATCTTCGTTGAATCACATCATCTACGGAATACTTATCGCTGCTTTTTTATTACTTGAACCTAGAGGTATTGCCGGTATATGGATGAGAGTAAAAACATATTTTAAAACCTGGCCCTTTTCTTATTAAAAGAATTTTTCCGTCTAGCAATTTCAATCAATGTTCGCGAAAATGAAACATAAAACAGATTTCAATCAGGGAGAGTAATGAGCAATATCAGGTATGGACCTCGATCCAAGGAATCAATTCGAAATAGAGAACTTGAAGCCACAGGGAGAGAAACCTGGTCTGATTCTCTAGAAGCTGTCTATGAAACCGATCCTGATGTAATAGCTGCAGTTCTTCCTCCACCTTTGAAGCCGGGACCTGAACCATTAGTAAGACTTAATATTTCAACGGTCACCATGCCTGGTGACCTGATATTTGGTGCAGGATGGTTCGGAGTTCAAGCATGTCATGACGATGTCTTAGGTGAGTACCCGCTTCTGATGCCGATGACCACAGAGCAAGCCACGGTTGGTGGTCGTGAGACATTTGGTGAGCCAAAAAAAATTGCTGAGATTAAAGCAGAAAGAGAAGGTAATGAAATTCACAGCACGATCAAACGTTTAGGTTTTACAGTTGCTGAAATAAAAGGTGAGATCATCGGTGAGCGGGATCCGGTATCAAATGAAAGAATTGATTTTTACTTCAAGTTGCTTCCATCGCCTGAAGGCCCAACCAAACTTGATGGAGACCCTTTTATAGTTCATTCAAAAAAATCTTCACGTGAGCGTAAAGCAGAAGTTGTGGAAGGTGAAGTTATTCTTGGTGATTCACCATTGGATCCTCTATCAGATTTGCCGGTAAAAAAACTAGTTTCAATAAACCTTTCTCAGCGCGCGACCGTAGTTAGTGCCCGTACCGTAGGAACTGTTCCTGCTGAAAATTTGATACCTTTTGTCCATCAACGCTATGACGATCTTTCAGTCTTGGGAAATAAAGACGACGATGAGTAAGGAGAATAGATGTCTATAGAAGTGAGTACAGGAGAAGAACCGTACTTAATTGTTTCTTCCGACACACATGCAGGACTTCAATGTGAGGATTATCGCCCTTATCTTGACTCATCTTTACATGAAGAATTTGATAAATATGTTGAAGAACGGCACGAGCATCGACGCATCACTGAAGAGGTTAATGCTGAGTTCATAGAGAAATGGGAAGGTGAAAATGAGGAAGGGTTAAAAGGAGCGTATGACTCTTCTGTCCGAAATGGTGTAATGGATGCAGATGGTATATCCGGAGAAATAATTTTTGCCGACGGAGATGCCGTCACGGGTCAAGAATCTCCACCTTTTGGGGCTGGGTTGGCTGCAGGTCAAATAACTGATTCCAAGCTTGCTTTTGGCGGAGCAAGAGCACATAACCGTTGGTTAGAAGAATTTTGTGGAGATGACCCAGTTAGACGGGCTGGAGTTGCTTTAGTTCCAATAACGCATGATGTAGATGAGGCAGTAAAAGAAATAGAAGCACTCGCTGAGAAGCCAGGTATTTATGGCGTTATGGTGCCAACGATGTGGCACGGTTTTCCACCTTACGGTTCTGATCATTACGACAAAGTTTGGGCAGCGTGTAGCGAAACCGGTCTTGTAGTTCATACGCATTCTGGAGAAGCTGATTTTCCAAGTTATGGAGAAAACGTAGCTATGTACATTAGCGAGGTGCCTTTTTGGACACACCGAATCTTATGGCAATTGTTGTTTTCAGGAAAGTTTGATCGTTTTCCTGGTTTGAAATTTGCAGTAGTCGAATGTGGTTCATTCTGGATTGGAGATATTTTGTGGAAGGCTGATATTAATTTTGGCGGTACAAACAAAATAAAAAAAATGGGTTCAAGAATGAAGGGTTTAATATCACGACTCCCTTCAGAATATTTTGGAACGAATGTATTTATTGGAGCTTCCACTATGTCACGTGAAGAAATCAGACGTAGACACGTAAATGGCATAGATGCTCTCATGTGGGGTACTGATTATCCCCATCCTGAAGGGTCATGGCCAAACACAGTTGAACGCCTTGAGAATGATTTTCGAGATGTTTCAATTGAGGACACGCGACGTCTGCTTGGACTTAATGCAGTTGAGTGTTATGGACTCGATTTTGAGGGGCTGAACTCTATTGCGAGTCGTGTTGGTCCAACTCCAAAACAACTTAATCAAGATCCTGAATTAAGAACTTCTGAAAATGCTTTACGTGAAGCACGCTGGTGGCTTGATGAATATGGTTGTGAATTACAGTACTAAGGATTTCTATGGATGAACATCATGTAATTATTTCAGCTGATAGTCATTGTGGCGCAGATCTACGTCAATACAAAGATTACCTTGAGACAAAATATCACGATGAATTTGATGAATGGGCAGATGTTATTGAGGCTGATCAAGTCAAAATGGATGAATTATATGCAGGCTTAGAAAAGTCCCCCAGAAATGTTGGAATAGGTGGAGATCCTGAACTTGATGCAGATCGGAATTTTTCAAGCTCTCGACGTTTAAAAGAACAAGAGGAAGATGGCGTTGTAGCAACGGTATTATTTCCCAACACTACGCCACCTTTTGCGCCGCCGGCTGCTAGTCCATTTGAAGCACCTCCCTACAGCGATGATTTTGAGAAAAGGTGGGCAGGGCTAAGAGCACATAACAGGTGGTTAGCAGATTTTGTTTCTGAAGCGCCGGAAAGACGTGCAGGAGTGGCACAGATTTTTTTGGGTGATGTTGAAGGTTCCGTAGAAGAAATTGAATGGGCGGCTAATAATGGCTTAAGAGGAGGGGTGTTGGTTCCAGGGGCACCTCCAGATTCCCCTTTTGAGCCTTTATATTCGCCAAGTTACGACCCAATATGGTCGGCTGCAGCAGATTTTGAGATGCCGCTAAATCACCATGCAGGAGGAGCAACACCTGATTTCGGATCATATTTTCCGGCTTCATTAGCTGTTTTTATGATCGAAGTAACTTGGTGGAGTCAAAGAGCTCTTTGGCATTTAATGTTCAGCGGAGTTTTTGAACGAAATCCGAGTTTGCAATTTGTTAATACCGAAACTGGTACTGCATGGTTACCTGACACGCTGGAAAAACTCGACTCATTCTATGAACGAATGAAATTTGGAAAATATGGGTCGGAAACAATTTTTGGAGGAATGGCTGTAGAACAACTATCTCTGAAACCAAGTGAATACTGGCAAAGGCAATGCCATATAGGGGCAAGTTTTTTGAGACCAACTGAAGCTCATTTGTGTAAGGAAATTGGTATAGAAAAAATAATGTGGGGTTCTGATTATCCCCATACTGAAGGTTCATATCCATATACTCGCGAACATCTTCGTCTAACTTTTGCTGATTTTTCAGAAGACGAAGCAACACAAATTTTGACTAATAATGCAGCTCGTTTGTATAAGTTTGATGTTGAAACTCTGAAGCCTTTAGCAAAAAAAGTTTGTCCTACAAAAGCTGAGGTTTCAACACCAATCAATTATTCAGAAATAGCTGAAGATGCGAAAGGTTGTCCTGGTATGAACCCGTTGAATCAAGTGCAAAAAGTATGACGTTAAAACCATTAGAACTAACAAATGGAACAGCTGTTGTTACAGGTGGGGCAAATGGAATAGGAAAAGGGATTGTAAAAGCTCTTCTCGAAAAAGAAATGATAGTAATCATTGCCGATATTGAACAATCTGTACTTGACTCAACAGTAGAAGAGTTGTCGGATTTTGGTGAAGTCCATGGTTGTATAACTGATGTAAGTGACCCCGATTCGGTTGAAGCATTAGCAGATTATGTTTTTTCAACTTTTGATAAGTGCACTTTATTGTTTAATAACGCAGGGGTAGGTTCTGGGGGCGGTGGGAAGGCATGGGAACACGAACCAAATGATTGGAAATGGTGTTTTGGAGTAAATGTTTTCGGAATGTCAAATGGAGTAATGTCTTTTATTCCTCGAATGCTTAAATCAGGTCAGCCAGGCCATGTTATTAATACGTCTTCAGGTGATGGTGGCTTTGCACCAGTTCCGATGGCTTCTGTTTATGCCTCTAGCAAAGCCGCCGTTAGTTGTTTTACTGAGGCTCTGCATCATCAACTCCTTTTAGAAGGTAGAGATATAGGTGCTTCTATTTTTTACCCATCGGGCGGTCTCATGAATACAGGACTGTTCAACTCCCAAAGAAATAGACCAAGTGAACTGGAAAGAGTTAAAAATCCAAGTAAGCGAAAGCCTATGAGTTTTGAAGAGTTAAAAAATATGCTTGAAAAATCCGGACGTGAAGTAAAGGTCGCTGACCTTGATGCTTTGGGTAGATTCGTAGTTGAGTGTGTTGTTAGGCGACAATACATCATTGCCAAAGATCTAGATGAAACTATTGAATTGCTTCACCGTAGAGCTGATGCAATAGGACGCTTTGAAGTTCCACCACATCACGAGATGGGCGTTTGAAACTGGCGGAAGGTGTGGGATTCGAACCCACGGTGACCCGGAGGCCACAACGGCTTTCGAGGCCGCCCCATTCGTCCGCTCTGGCAACCTTCCATAACAAATTTATGGTACTCGGGTGTTGTTAAATCAAAGTTACTGGCGATTAACTTCGAAGAAATCACTTATAAGTTTTGAACATTCAGATGATTTAATGCCTCCAATAATTTCTGTCTGATGATTCAAACGTGGGTCTACCCCAAAATTATAAAGAGTACCTAAAGACCCAGCTTCTATATTTGGAGCTCCCCAAATAACTTTATTTACACGAGATGCCCAAATAGCTCCAGCGCACATAGGGCAAGGTTCCAAAGTAACTATCAGTGTTGCTTTTTCTAGACGCCAATTTTGCTCTAACTTTGCAGCATCTTGTAAAACTAGGATTTCTGCGTGTGCGGTTGGATCATGCAATGCTTCTCTTTGATTATGGCGACTGGCAATGATTCGCCCATCAATTTCTATAACTGCACCTATTGGCACCTCTCCAGCCTCTTTTGCAATAACGGCCTCTTTAATCGCAAGATCCATTAATTCATCATTAGTCATATGCGCACGATAGACCATTTTTACAATTTTTACTTCGAAACTCTTTTAAGAAAAAAGTTTTAATCGCGCAAAAAGACGACGGTATCCTTAATTGGAGACTCTTTTGAATCTTGGAAGGTTGCGAGAGTGGACGATTCGGTCACCTTGGAAAGGTGATGTGGCCTCCGGGTCACCATGGGTTCGAATCCCATACCTTCCTCCAAATTGAAAGTGAATTGATTTTATGTTTCTCGATCGCGTTTTTACGAAGCGACTGTCTAGCACTAGGCTTTAGTTAGATGGAAGTTACATCTCTTTACCGTAGATATAGACCTCGTTGTTTTGCAGACATGAAAGGTCAGAGTCATGTAGTTGCTGCTTTGCAAAACGCGATAAAACAGAACCGGGTTTTTCATGCTTATCTCTTAAGCGGACCTAGAGGTACTGGAAAAACAACAGCTGCTCGGATTCTTGCAAAGGCATTGAATTGTGAAAACACAAAAGAAGGGGAACCTTGTTGTGAATGTGATTCGTGTTTGTCTATTGAAAAAGGTACGTCATTTGATTTACACGAGCTTGATGCAGCTTCAAATAATAAAGTTGACGATATCCGTGACTTGTTGTCCAAAGTTGCTTTAGGTACGCCGGGTAGAACGAAGGTTTACCTATTAGACGAAGTGCACATGTTAACTTCCGGGGCTGAAAACGCATTATTAAAAACATTAGAAGAACCACCGGATCACGTTATTTTTGTTATGGCTACGACTGAACCACATAAAGTTGTAGAAACCATAAGAAGCAGGTCGCAACATTTAGAACTAAATCTGCTACCAACTGAAAAGCTCCGCGATTTAATTGAAGAAGTTTCGAATGATGCAGGTTTAGAAGTTGATGACGAGGCTTTAAATCAAGCGGTTCGCGAAGCTAAAGGTTCAGCACGTGATGCTCTTTCTGCACTTGACAAAATAGTTGCAGGTGGTTCAAACAGTTATACCAACTCCTTAGAGGATTTATTAAAAGGGATAGCTGAAAAAGATGTTGAAAACACACTTAGAGCAGTTAATAATCAGATCTCAGAAGGTAGAGAACCAAGAATTATTGGAGAAAGTTTGTTATCTGCTCTAAGGGAAGCTTTCTTATTTTCTATGGGTGTGCCTTTAGAGGGTTTAACTGATTTGGAGAGGAAAAAAACTGAAAATTTTGTTGAAAAGGTTACTCCTTCTTTAATTACACGCTCATTAGAAATACTTGGAGTTGCACTTGTAGAAATGAGACGAGCGCCAGACCCTCGCATAGATCTTGAAGTTGCTCTTGTCAAAATGACAAGAGATCAAACTTCTGCCGATTCTTCTTCTATTGATGTATTAGAGTCGCGTGTCGCACATTTAGAAAAAATGCTTGCACTTGTCAATTCGACTGATGAAGTAAACAACAAAAAAGATAAACGTGGTTTGGCTAATACTGAGACAAATAGTTCGTCTGAAGAAATCAAATTAATTTCAGATTCTCAGGACATAAAAAAGTCTGAAGACTCAGAAAATATGCAAAAAAGTGATCGCAAAACAACAGATCTCCCCACTACGCAGCAAATTATTGATTCATGGTCAGAAGATTTGTTGCCTAAACTTTCAAAAAAAGCACGAGCAAGATTTTCAGCGGCTAAGCCTTTAGTTTCTGATGAAAATGGTGTCACAATTTCACTACCTAATGAACCACATCTTCGACGTTGTCAAGAGCTAGTAGGCGAGGTAGAAACTGCGATTAAAAATACGTTCGGTGTTTCTTTACCTGTTTTACTTTCCGTTGATGATGTGTCACTTTCATCAATTTCTCCACCGAATCCTTCAAAGCCACCAGCGCCTGCAAAAATCGATGAAAGTTTTAATCCAGATGAACTAGTTGAAGCAGATGCGAATGCTGGTTCAGCTGTTGAAAGAATCGCTCAAGCTTTCCCAGGTGCAGAAATAGTTGAATCAGAGTAGCAATATTTAAGAAATGAGATTTTTATGTACATTGATGCTGTTGAGGAAGTAATTGACGCTTTGGGTCGATTGCCAGGCATAGGACCTAAATCAGCTCAGAGAATCACGTTTCATTTGATGAGACTTCCTGTTGAAGATATAGACCGTTTAACCAATTCGATTTCACTTATGAAAGAAAAAGTTAGATTTTGTGATGCTTGTTTCAATATTTCTGAAGAAGATTTATGTCCTGTTTGTAAAGATGATCAGCGAAAAAACGGGATGCTTTGTGTTGTGGAAGAACCAAAAGATATTGTTGCTCTGGAAAAGACCTCTGAATTTAAAGGTCGGTATCACGTTTTAGGTGGATCTATAAGTCCTATTGATGGGATAGGACCTGAACAGTTGAAAGTTGCTGAACTTCTTAGAAGAATTGAGCCTGAACGAATTGAAGAAGTTGTTATTGCAATGAATCCGAATATTGAAGGCGAAGCTACTGCCATATATATATCTCGTTTATTGAAGCCTTTGGGAGTAGAAGTTACAAAAATTGCTAGTGGTTTACCTGTCGGAGGCGATTTGGAATATGCAGATGAATTGACTTTAGGGAGAGCGTTTTTAGGACGGCATCCTGTTATTGAAGAAGGTAAAGAGACATAAAATAAACGCCTACAGCCAGCGGAGCAAGCCGGCTGCAGGCGTTTTAAAGTTGGGTGGAGGGAGTATCCCAACACTTTACAATTACATTACAAGATTTACGAAAATATGACAAATTTGTTACAGATGTCTTTAAATGTCGAAAGAATGCGTAACGACTGAATGGAGAAATAAAAAAGTGATACTAAATCAGATTGACCATGTAGCAATAGCAGTACATGATCTAGAAGCAGCAATTGAATACTACGGAAAAGCATTTGGTGCTGAAGTGTGTCATCGTGAAAATGTAGAAAAAGACGCTGTAGAAGAGGCACTAATTCGAGTTGGAGAGTCCTACATCCAGTTAACTACTGGAACAAGTCCTGATTCACCTATATCTATTTTTTTAGAAAAAAGAGGAGAAGGAATCCACCACATTGGGTATCGAGTCGAAAATTGCCAGAAAGCTCTAGATAGTCTTGTGGCTGCAGGTGGTAAAGCCATTGATCAAGAACCAAGACCTGGTTCAAGAGGCACAACTGTTGCCTTTATACATCCAAAAGGGTCTTTTGGAACTTTGATTGAGTTGGTACAAGAGAATCCTGAAGAATAGAAAGCTATGGAAGTTCACTTAGTTGATGGAACTTATGAATTGTTCCGTCATTTTTTTGCAGTTCCTTCACACAAAACCTCTGAAGGTCTCGAAGTAGCTGCGACTAGAGGGGTAATCGGGACTTTAATTCGACTGTTGGAGGATGGTGCTACTCACATCGGTGTTGCAACTGATCAAACTATTGAGTCATTTAGAAATGAATTATTTGATGGTTACAAAACAGGCGAAGGAACACCACCAGAAATTTTTTCTCAATTCCCTCTAGTAGAAGCTCTTATTGAAGCAGCTGGATTTAAAACATTTCCTATGGTTGAATTCGAAGCTGATGATGCTCTTGCTTCTCTAGCTCATATTGCTAGAGAAGATTCTTCAGTTAGCAGAGTTCTAATCTGTTCGCCTGATAAAGATTTAGCACAGTGTGTTACTGAAGATGGACGTGTTGCCCAATTTGATCGAAGACAGCAATTGATTTATGACGTAAATGGAGTAAAAGAAAAATTTGGAGTTAAACCAGATTCTATTCCAGATTTTCTTGCACTTGTAGGTGATTCAGCTGATGGAATACCTGGACTTCCAGGGTGGGGTGCGAAGTCTTCTTCTGTTTTATTAGCTCATTATGAAAAGATTGAAAATATTCCTTTAGATTCAAATGATTGGGATGTTTCTGTTAGAGGAGCAGCCAAACTTGCCGAGACATTATCTAATAATTTCGATAATGCTCAGCTTTATAAAACTCTCACTATTTTACGTAAAGATATTCCTTTAATATCTAATATTTCAGAACTCGAGTGGGCTGGTCCAAAAGAGCATTTTGAAGAGTTATGTTCTCGACTTGATGCCTCAAAATTTGCGGAACGACTTAAAAATATTTCAGCCTAAATATTTATATCTCAACAGTTTTGAAAACTTGAGATCAAAGTTGCAACTGAGGTAGTACGAGAAATGATTTCTCTGTCCTCTGTCTTTATAAATCCTGAAGAGGTTATTTGATCAAGCAAATCTATGAAGTCTGCCCAGAATCCATTGTTGTCGAGCAATAAAACTCTTTTGTATTTTGTATGAAGTTTAAGTTTCGTCCAAGTAGTTGCTTCAAAAACTTCTTCAAGAGTTCCTAATCCACCTGGTAAGGCACAGAACATATCTGCCCGTTCATACATAGCTTTTTTTCTTTCATGCATTGTTTCAACTATGACCAGTTCATCTAATGAGGTATGGGCCATTTCGGTTTCTAGTAAATTTTTTGGAACAATGCCCATCACCCAACCGTTATTTTCTAAAACAGCGTCCGCAATTGTGCCCATAACACCAATTCCGCCTCCGCCGTAAACTAGACCAATTTGATTCTCTGCAAGAGCTTTTCCTAGCTCTCTAACTAGGTTATGAACGCCGTCATCAGTACCGTCGTAGGCTCCACAAAAAACTCCTAGCCATTTTTCGGGGTAAATTTTGTTAATTTCAGAATTATTCATTTTTAGGTAAGTTTCGGCTTGAATTATTTAAAGTTGCTAGTTACTTGATGCTATATCCCACACGCCGGTTAACCTTTTTGCATGGCTGATTATTCAATGGCAGAGCGTATTGACGATTTACGACGCCGTAAAGAAGAAGCGATAAACGCAGGTTCTGAGAGAGCTGTTGAAAGACAGCATGAAAAAGGGAAACTTTTAGCGCGGGAAAGAATTGATTATCTTCTTGACCCTGGTTCTTTTCATGAACTTGACATGCTTGTAAGGCATAGGGCTCATGAAAGTGGAATTGAAGAAAGACCATACACTGATGGAGTTATTACAGGTTGGGGAACGATTGATGGTAGAAAAGTATTTATTTTTGCTCAAGACTTCACTGTTTTTGGTGGAGCTTTAGGTGAAGTTTTTGCTGAAAAAATTCACAAAATAATGGATCTATCCCTTTCAGTAGGTGCACCATTAATTGGTCTAAATGATGGAGCAGGAGCGCGAATTCAAGAGGGAGTAGTAGGGCTTGATGGTTATGGGGGAATTTTTTGGAGAAATGTTCAAGCTTCAGGAGTGGTTCCTCAAATAAGCGTGATTTTAGGTCCTTGTGCTGGCGGAGCTGTTTACAGTCCTGCTATGACCGACTTTATTTTTATGGTTAGAGAAAAGTCACACATGTTCATAACAGGCCCAGATGTAGTTAAAACAGTTACCGGAGAAGAAGTTACTTTAGAAGAACTGGGAGGAGCTTCTAGCCACTCAACAAAATCGGGTGTAGCAACTTTTGTTTGTGAAGATGAAAAACAAGTTCTTGATGAAGTTAAAAATTTGTTGTCTTATTTACCATCAAACAATCTTTCAGAAGTTCCTTCATTCGAGACCAATGATGAAAGAGAACGACTTTGTTCCGAGCTCGACGATTTACTACCAGAAAGTTCAAATCAACCATATGAAATGAGAGAAATAATCCAAACTGTGGTTGATGATGGCGAATTTCTTGAATATCACTCTTCATGGGCAACAAATATTGTTTGTGGTTTTGCACGTTTGAATGGGAGAAGTGTGGGAATAGTTGGAAATCAACCAATGAGATTCGCTGGTGTACTTGATATCCAAGCATCGGAGAAAGCAGCACGTTTTGTTCGTACTTGTGATGCTTTCAATATTCCTCTCATAACATTTGTGGACGTGCCCGGTTTCTTGCCAGGTGTTGATCAAGAGTACGGGGGAATTATTAGGCATGGAGCTAAGTTGCTCTATGCATACTGTGAAGCCACTGTTCCCCGCATTCAGTTGATAACACGCAAGGCTTATGGCGGAGCATATGTGGTAATGGATTCAAAATCAGTCGGATCAGATCTTTCACTGGCGTGGCCAACTGCAGAGTTGGCTGTTATGGGGCCACAGGGTGCAGTAGAAATTATTTACCGTCGTGAGCTTGAAGAAGACAAAAATCCTGAACTGAAAAGAAATGAATTGGTTGAGGATTATCTTGAACGTTTTGCGAATCCTTATGTAGCTGCAGAGAGAGGGTTTGTCGACGATGTCATTGAGCCTGCTGAAACAAGAAAAAGGTTAATTGATGGATTAGAAATGCTTGCATCAAAAAGAACTGAAGCTCCACGACGTAAACATGGGAATATCCCACTCTAGGAAACCATGAAAATTTTGCAAGTAGAAGCAGAAGGTGCCTCTTTAGAAGAATTAGAAGCTATAAAGATTGCCCTTGAGAAAATGGCAACTGAAATTTTTGTTATTGATGCAACTAAATCTACAGAAGATGAATTGAGAGACTGGAGATTTTCTGGCAGATGGTGGTTAGAAACAAATAATGGAAATCACCAAATTGGCAATTGGAGATAGTAAATATTTCTACAAATAAAGTTAATTATTGTCAATCTCAATACTTACTGAACGGATAAGTATTTCTCTTGTTGGACCTCCTCCATAAGGAGAATTTTCATCTTCTTCGTAAAGACTCATAATCTTTTGCAGAACAGACAATCCTTGTTCATCTGTTTCACCAAAAACTATATAACTACCTTGGCTGTCTAAGAGACTAACTTCTTCACTTGTTGAAAAGAAAAATTGTGCACCCGAACTATTCAGTCCAGACGAACGAGCCATGATTAGTTGCCCTGGCAAATACGTGAAGGGTCCTTTTACACCACCGTTGCTTAATGGTAAAAAAAGCCCACCTTCATCTGAAATTGTGTAACCAGGGCCTGGATCTGACCAGTCATTAGTATGGGGAGATCCCCCTTGAACTATTCCGATGGATGGGTCAAGACGAAAAAGAAGAGTGTCGTCGTAATACCCATAGTTGGCTAATACAACAAAATTGTTAGTTGTATTAGGGGTTAAAGAGGTGTCTAAAACAACGTTAATTTGACCTTCTGTCGTGTCAAAAATTGCTGTGTAATTCTTCTCCGAATTTATACAACGAGGAGGAGGACGAAGAAAATCAATAGTCCGTGGAGATGATTTGTCAAACTTAGGACAATTTGTGGGTATGACATTGCTTGAGAATTCACTATTACTATTACTTTCAGAATCAGAATTTGTGAAAACAAGAGCTATTCCACTGCCTATGAGCACGAACACCAAAAGAGCTGCAGTAATTCTTGTTTTGTTTGAATGATTACCACTGTTTTGTATTTGACGACGAGTTTTTTTAACCATGAATGAATCATATTCACTTAAGTTGTTATAGCAATATCTAATTTGCAGCGAATCTGATGCTCTGGGTCCGCTAGCGTAGAAGCTATGGGATTACTTGTTCAAAAATTTGGTGGAACTGCTGTTGGTGATCCTGAACGGATCAGAGCTGTAGCAGATCACATAGAACGAACCGTCAAAAGTGGTCAACAGGTAGTAGTAGTAGTTTCGGCCATGGGTAAAGAAACTGACGAGTTACTTCGTTTGGCTGAAGACGTTTCAAGTAAAAGGCCTGGTCGTGAAATGGACATGCTTATTACTGCGGGAGAGAGGAAAGCCATGTCTTTGTTGTGTATGGCTTTACATGATTTAGGAGTTAATGCTGATTCATTTACAGGAAGTCAAGCTGGTTTCTTAACCGACACAAACCATCAAAATGCTAAAATTCTTGAGGTAAAACCTGAGCGCATAAGAGAAGCCCTCTCTGAAGGAAAAGTCCCAGTAGTCGGAGGTTCTCAAGGTGTTTCAGTTGAGAATGATGTAACTTTTTTAGGTAGAGGAGGTTCTGATACTACAGCAGTTGCGCTAGCGCACGCGGTTGAAGCTGATGCATGTGAGTTGTATACAGATGTAACGGGTGTTTTCACGACTGATCCTCGTGTGGTCCCTTCAGCTCGCCTCATGCCGAACGTATCTTTTGATGAACTTTTAGAAATGACTGCTACCGGTTGTCCAAAGCCAGCAATGCGATCTGTTGAATATGCCAGAACTCATGGAGTTAAATTGCATATTCGTTCAGCATTCACATGGCAGGAAGGAACATGGGTAGGAGAGGAGATAGAAGAAATGGAACAAGCAATAGTATCAGCGGTAACTCACGATACTTCTGAGACAAAAATGACAATTTCAGGCGTTCCTGATAAACCCGGTATAGCTGCAGGTGTTTTTCGAGCGCTTTCAGATGTTGATGTCAATGTTGACATGATTGTGCAAAACACTTCTGAGGACGGTGTAACTGATATCTCGTTCACAGTTCCACATGGTGATCTTGATGTTTCAATGTCTATTGCACAGAATTTAGTTAAAGATATTGGAGCTTCTGGTGTTTCATCAGACACTGAAGTAGCTCGAGTTAGTGTTATTGGTGCAGGTATGAGGTCAAATCCTGGTGTTGCAGCTTCGATGTTTGAAACTCTTGCCAATAATGGAATCAATATTCAAATGATTTCCACATCAGCTATTCGCATTAGTTGCATGGTTGCAGAAGCCCAGATCAACGATGCAGTAAAAGCACTTCATGAAACTTTCGGATTAGCAGAATCTTGATTGATTATTTTTAGTTTTAAAAATGTCTAAAGGTAATGAATATGTTCCGTAAAGTCTTGGGGATTGCACTACTTATCGCAATATTAGGTTCTTGTAGTTCAGAAGTATCTACTACTAAAGATGAAAATTTCGAAAAATCTATAGAAGTTACAAATCAAATTAATGATACGAATGATCTTTTGATACTAAGAGGTTTTTCTGATTCACCGGAATTCAGTGGACTTACTGAAATCCAAATGAGCTGTGTTGTAGACCAGTTATTGAATTTCTTTACGCCAGAGCAAGTCAACGGCTTAATAGACGAAGGTCCTAATGGAGAACAAAAAGATGTTGCTCTTTCTGCTTTAGAGGTGTGTGATTTGTTAGTGACACTAGCTAACTCGGGAATCGTAGAAGGCGTAGTTGATTCTTTTGGTACCTTTCCAAATGACACTGACTGCGTTCTTTCGACTGTTAGAGAGAACGAATTATTTCCTATTTTTGAAGTTCTTATTTCAGACATTGAGTTAGTGGAAATGTCTGAAAAAATAGAAAACCTTCTAGTAGAAAGTCGAATACTAGATTTTTTAGTTGCATGTGTGCTTGATGCAGAATTCGAGCACTATCAAAATAAGGACCCCGTTTGTAATGGTTTATTTGATCGTGTGGCAAAAATGATGACAGCCATAGTTAGAAAAAGTATTCAACTAGATAAGGGACCTTCAGTTAACCCTGAACTACTAGTTGAATTGTTCTCGTACTCTGATGAAATTTTTATTTGGCTTTCTGAAAATATAGAAGGATCTATAGCTATAGATGCAGCAGTAGTAAGGGATGCATCTTTATACGTTTCTAAATTAATTATCGATTCGTTCGAAAGTTTAGAAGTTGACGCGACTCCAGAAGATGTTTTAGAAGCAATGTTTATCGTCGTTATTCGAATGGAAGCTGAACTGGCCGATGAAAGAGCTTCAATCGATCAATCTCAGAAAAGATTAGAACAATACTTAATTTCTACGTGTGGGGACTCGGCAACTTTTCTATTTGGTTTGCTATCTGGAATGGGACAAAAGATTTGAAGATAGTTATTTTTAAGGTCACCTCTTGTTTGTTGGCATTCACTTTAGTTACGGGATGTGGGGCTAGCCTTCGAAGCCCAAAAGACCTTGAAAAAAGTCAACCAGATGCTCTTGTTCAATTAGGAAATGAACTAAATCAAAGTGCAATAGTTGAAGAAGAAAAGTCACAAGAAGCCACACCTACTCAACTGCCCATTTACAAAGCTTTAACTACAGAAATACCAGAAGGTTTTTGTCTTTCCCTTGCTGAAAAATCTGCTCAACTGATGACTGAAATTGAGAGAGGTTTGGGATCTAACAGTATTAGTGAAGGAGAAACCTTTAAACACTTAATACTTAGTTCTGAAAAATTAGTTAGTTGGGTTTCGTCAAGAGTTCCTTTTGTAGTTGCTAATGAAATTATTGAACTTGTTTCTTTTTATCAAGATTTAGCTCGTAAGTTAACTTCAATTGATTTTGAAAACGCCACTATTATTCGTATGCAAGCTTTATTGTTTTCCTCGCTTCTATCCGAAGACGCCGTGGGAGTTGATTCCTTTTTAAATGCCTCAAATCAACTTGGAAAATATGTTCACGACTCATGCGGCCCCGGATATCCGTTATTAACTACACTTGGCGTTTTGGTATCTAGTACGGATGGTAATGAGTTGGAAAAATCACAAGGAGTTATAAAAAGCTTTTTAAATATTTGGCCTGAGGTAGAAGTAGAAAATACTGATAAAAACTGAATTTTGAAAAGATTTATTAAAAACGTTTAAAAATTTTGAACACCGATTTGAACGCCCGTAGTCTGATTACATGAATATTGCAGTTGTTGGAGCAACAGGACAGGTTGGCAAGGTAATGCGGACACTTTTGTGGGACCGCAATTTCCCAGTTGGGGATATTCGATTTATGGCATCTTCGCGTTCAGCTGGAAGCACTTTGAACTGGGGAGATCAAGAAATTCTTGTTGAGGATTCAGCAAAAGCTGATTGGTCAAATGTTGATATTGCCCTTTTAAGCGCTGGTAAAACTGCTTCTTTAGAAATTTCACCTGTAATTGCTGCTTCAGGTGCAACCGTAATAGACAATTCATCAGGATGGAGAATGGACCCAGAAGTTCCACTAGTAGTTAGTGAAGTAAACCCTGAGGCTCTTGATGAAATTCCAAAAGGAATTGTTGCTAACCCCAATTGCACAACAATGGTTGCCATGCCTGTTTTATCTCCGTTGCATAAACGTGCAGGTCTTTTGTCACTTAGAATTTCAACGTATCAAGCAGTGTCTGGTGCAGGTTTAGCTGGTGTAGAAGAATTGGAAGGACAAGTCGATTCAGCATCAGGCAAAGCTACACAACTTGCCTACGACGGTAAAGCGCATACGTTTCCTGAACCAAATTCTTTTCCACAATCGATTGCTTTTAATGTTTTGCCTCATGCAGGTTCTTTTGTAGAAGATGGCACAGGTGAAACTGATGAAGAACAAAAATTACGAAATGAAAGCCGTAAAATTTTGAATATTCCAAATTTGTTGGTTTCTCCGATGTGTGTGAGAGTGCCGGTATTTACAGGTCATTCTCTAGCAATAAACGCTGAATTTGAAAATCCTATTTCTCCAGAAGAAGCAACAGACATACTTTCCACAACTGATGGTGTGACTTTATGTGATGTTCCCACACCGATCGACTGCACGGGGATCGATGAAACTCTTGTTGGGCGTATAAGAAAAGATGAAACTGTAAATAATGGTTTGGCATTATTTCTTTCAGGAGACAATCTTCGTAAAGGCGCTGCATTGAACGCAATTCAAATTGCAGAGGAACTATTGAAAAGGTCAAACCAATAGAAAGGCTTAAATATGAAAGTAGGAATTACACTCCCTGCACAGTTCCCATTTGGTAGCACTGAACAAATGCTTCCTATTTATGAAGAGATGGGAGCAGATTCATATTGGGCACCAGATCATTTGTTGGGAGTATTTCATCCAGACTTATGGTCTGAGATACCTCTTTCAGCATTAGCAGCTGACCCAGATGCTTTTTATGACCCATTCGTTTATGGAGCACGAATTTCAACGATGACTGATAGGCCATATGGAATTTCAGTTACCGATTCGACTCGCAGAAGAGCAGCAGATCTTGCTCGTACAGCGCTTTCATTAAATGATTTAATCCCTGGTGGATTTATTTTAGGGATGGGCTCTGGAGAAGCTGAGAGCCTTCTTCCCTTTGGATATCCATTTGATAAACCTGTAGGCATTTTTGAAGAGTGTCTTAGTGAATTACGTTCTTTGCTAGACGACGGACATATGCCAGAAAATAAAATCGGACGAATGGGTTTGCCTTTAGAAGCTGAAGGTAAAGGCAAACCAGCTGTCTGGATAGCAGGACATGGTCCCAGAATGCTTCGTTTAACTGCTCAATACGGAGATGGCTGGATTCCAGCATGGTGGTTATCACCACAGGAGTATCAAGAAAAGCTTTCAATAATTGCTGATCATGCAGCCTCATTCGGAAGGCCAGTTCCAGAAGCTTCTTATCTAGCTTTCATTTTATTTTGTGAATCAATGGATAAAGCTGAAGAGATGTTTGAAAAAGAACCACTAGGAAAACTTTTTGGCCTTTTCGCAATGGGTGAAATTTGGGAGGCCCATGGTCTTGAACATCCATTAGGTAATGATTCGAAAGGTTTTATAGATGTAATCATTCATGACCTAAACGCTGATGACTTGAGAGATCTGGCACCAACCATTCCTTTTGAAATGGTAAAAAAGGTGGTTTTTGTCGGAAACTCCCAGGAGTTGGGTGAACAATTTGATGCATACGCAAAAGCTGGCCTAGAACACTTAGTAGTTGGAAACTTGACAGGTGTCGTCGGTGGAATGGATGAGATTTTAGCTAGAGGTATGGAATTGCCACAGCTCATGTCTGTACTTAAAGAGCTTTAATTTTTCA
>DBFL01000065.1:9201-13293 GCA_002294285.1 Candidatus Neomicrothrix sp. UBA881 | reverse complement strand
TCAAGGTGGATTCATCACATAGCGTTCCATCGCTGTTTCAAGAGACAAGTCAAGCTGATTAGCAATACTTGCCAACCAGGCCAGAACGTCAGCTAATTCGTGCAACTGCTCTTCTTTTGATCCTTTTCTAACTGCTTGAGCTAATTCACCGACTTCTTCACATAACCATGCGACTGTAGAAGGAAGACCGCGATCACGATCATCTTCTCCGTATAGGTTTTCCATCAGATTTTGTAATTCATTTAGATCCATGAACAAACTTTATATGAGTAAGCAAAACTTTCAGGTATCCCCGTATTGAAGGGTTTTTTGGTACAAAATCTCAGTAAATGATTTCTGAAAGTGAAGCCACAAATCTTTTACGGGCACTTGATGCTCTTGATGAATTAGAACAAGCAGCTTTAAAGATGGTTAGAGCTGAGATACAGTGCGCGCCAGTAATAGATGGACTAATGGCAGACCCTCTGACAGAAGGATCGCGACTTGATCTTCTTTATGTTGTTGATACTTTGGTAGCTGACTTATTGACTGCTTTGGGTAGACGTGAAACTGTTGGAAGATTATTGCAAGAAGCGCCAGCCAGCTCAGCTCGTGATGCATTAAGCGCCCACCTTGCAGAACAAGGCTAGGGATCAAGAATTTTCAGGAATTTTTGCTAAATTTTCAACGACTTCAAAACCTCTTAAACTGAGAAGAGCGTCGGGTTTTATTTTGATTTTCTGATCACGGCTACCTCCTCCGACAATGATTGAAGCTCTCTCCATTACAGCTTTGTCAACCCAAATCGGTAGAGGGTCTGGAAGACCAAAAGGTGTAACTCCACCAACTATCATCCCAGTGATATCTTCAGTTTCTTCACTACTTGCAAAAGACGCTTTTTTTGAACCTAGTTTTTTTCGGACCACACCGTTGACATCTAGTCTGTGCGTCGCCAGCAATAGACACAGAGCAAAAATTTTTGGTTCTGATTTACCGACAACCAAAATAGCGTTAGCTGAATCTTGAGGGGAGATTCCGTAGTGGGCACAAAAGTTTGCTGTATCTGCGAGTTCTGGGTCGCAGGGCATAATTTCGTATTCAACTTCTAAATTATTTAGTTCTGTGACTACAGCATTGCTTGAATCAGATTTTGTAGGTTGGTTCATGAAAACTCCAAGTATCTAAAAATTATTTGTTTGATTTAATACCATAAAAAACAGACGTTAAAACTAAAAATCCACCAATGAAAGTTGTAACTTCAGGTATTTCATCAAACCATAACCAAACCCAAAGAGAAGCGAAGACAGTTTCCACTGGAGTAAACATGCTTACTTCTGCAGCAGAGGCGTGGCGGGTTGCAGACACCATGCATAATCGCGCAATAGGTCCTACTAACAGACCCATTGCCAATGTGGATAAGAGAGCGCGTTTATCTAGTGCTTGAAAGTCAGCAGGGATAAAGGTAAAAAGCATAATAAAAATTGGCGCGATAAAAACAACCAGAGTTCTGGGCATTTCTTTGAAATGTCTCCAAATAACAAGATTAGTACTGAATACGACAATTGCAAGAAGAGCCATCAAGTCTCCATCCAAACCGCCAGTACTTAATGAACCGGAGACGATTATCAAGATCCCGAAAAATGTTCCTCCTATAGCTTTCCAAGTTCTTCCAGAGGTCTTTTCACCGATTGCGAATTTGGCGATTAACGCGGAAAAGATTGGGGCGCCTGCAATGATAGTCACGACATTTGCAACTGCAGTTCTGGTCACGGCTTGAATGAAAGCGGTAGTTCCAACGGCTGCTAGTGCAGATGAAATAAAAAGCGGCCATTTAAAGTTAGCCATTTCAGTTAATAGATTTTTTCCTAATATCTTCCAGACAATTATTGATATTGAAGGCATAGAGAAAAGACCAACGAAAAAAGCTATAGTCCAACCATCGATTTCAGCAACTCTTGTAAACAATGAATCTGTAGAAACAATGAACATTCCACTAGCAGCCAAAAACAACCCAAATGGCCTACCTGAGTTAGCGAATTGTTTTAGCTTACTTTTGCCCATCGAGGGACTCTACCTTGATGCCCGATCAGGAAACATGCTTTTAGATCTGAAAAGATTTATCTGAATGACAACTAAAAAGCCAAACATACTTTTTATTACTATCGACCAGTTAAGAGCTGATTGTCTTGATGAGAAATCTGAACGAGTTGTTAACACACCCAACTTAGATGCTCTCGCCGCTCAAGGAGTTCGTTTTGCTAATCATTTCACTCAAGCTTCGCCATGTGGACCTAGTCGAGCAAGTCTTTTAACAGGAACATATTTGCATACGCATCAATCCGTATTTAACGGAACTCCTCTTGACGCAAAGTTCACGAATGTTGCTAAAGAGTTTCGCAAATCTGGTTATGACCCCTTGTTATTCGGGTATACGGATACGACCATTGATCCACGAACGACAACTGAAGATGACCCACGCCTTTTAACTTACGAAGGTCATTTGCCTGGTTTTAAAGTAGTTCTACCACTTCCAGAAGATCGTGACGCTTGGTATAAATGGCTTGCCAAAAAAGGTCATGACATTTCAGATAGAAGTAAGTTCTTAGAGGGGAGCGAGGGAATCGAAATTCCTTCAGGAAGAGGAGAAACGTGGCCGCCTTCTCCTTACGAAAGAGATGAGACGGAAACGGCTTTTGTAATTGAAGAAGTTATTTCTCATCTAGAAAACTTGCCTGAACCTTGGTTCTTACATGTTTCAATTCTGCGACCACACCCACCTTTTGTAGTGCCCGCTCCTTATAACGACTTATATGACCCTGCTGAGGTGTCAGAGCCAATTGCTTTTTCGGAAAGTGATCATCCATTTATAGATTCACTTTCGAAAATTGACTTCTTTAAGGCTCCCTCGACGTCTATTGACAGACGCCAACTAAAAGCTACCTATTACGGGATGGTCACTGAAGTAGACGATCAGATAGGAAGACTGACTAATTATTTGCACGAAAAGGGTTTGGAAGAAAACACAATTCTCTTGGTTACATCAGATCACGGAGAATACTTAGGAGATCATGGTTTAATCTCTAAGTTTGGTTTCCATGATCAAGCTTTTCATATACCCATGATTATTAGATATCCCGCCTTACAGGGACCTGAGGGATTGGTTGTCGATGAATTTACCGAAAACGTTGATGTAATGCCGACTCTTTTAAATCTTGCTGATTTATCTATTCCCGAACAGTGTGAAGGCAAATCTGTGAAGGTTTTTCTTGAAGGTGGTAAACCAACAGAATGGCGAGAGAAGGTGCACTGGGAATTCGATTTCAGAGTTTTTGCAAACAATATAGGACTTCCTTTACAAAAATGTCGTCTGGTTGTTAGTCGTGACAATAAAAACAAATTTGTACATTTCTATGGGATGCCTGACATTTTTTTTGATTTAGAAGAAGATCCTTTCGAACAAAATCCATTATACGAACATGTGCTAATGGAAGATTTTTATAAACAAGTAAACGATTGGTTGCCTGAAGTTGTCGAAAGCCCTTTGGTGAATCTGTTAGCCACCCCTAAAGGAATGATCACTCTCAAAGATCCATAGAATGGTTTAGTATTGTCTAATTTTGTTAAAGGCCCATCCTGGGAAATCTTAGAAAATTTTGAAAGATTTAATCAGGTAAATGATGTTTTTAACCGCGCGTTTTGGGATTCACAAATAGCTACTGATCAAGCACGTGATTTTTTTAGATCACATCGTGAACCATTAAAAAAGTGGCGAAATGCTTCGGGATTTGAACAAAGAGATTACGCGATAAGAAATGCTGCTTGGCATGTTGCAGATGTTTTTGCAGAAATGCGGGATGCCGATGACCTAAGAGACGGGTTTCTTTCACCACTAAGCCAACTACGAGCTGGACCTGAAGAACCTTTTGACTTGGGAAACCCAGAAAAAGTTTCAACAACAATCAAGCAGGTTTCAAAACTTTTTGGTGCTGATCTAGTGGGTCTATGCCAACATGATGAACGATGGGTATACACACAACGTTATGCACGAAGTTCAAGTAAAGGTAAACCTGAAGGTCTTCCTAATGATCTACCCGAAGAAATCACGGGGGTCAT
>DBFL01000065.1:0-8779 GCA_002294285.1 Candidatus Neomicrothrix sp. UBA881 | reverse complement strand
ACATCACAGTGGTTATTGAATCTCGGATATTTAGCAGTACCGAGCCTTAATGACACTGCTCTTGCAATTCCCTTGGCGATTAAAGCTGGACTTGGTGAATATGGAAGACACGGCATGGTAATAACCCGTGAATTTGGTCCACGAGTTCGTTTTGGCAAAATTTTCACAAATGCACCTATGGCATTTGATCAGCAGATTGATTTTGGAGTTACAAAGTTTTGTGAAAAATGCAGAAACTGTACAAACGCTTGTCCGCCAAAGGCAATTTCAGACAATGAACCTTCATCAGTCAAATTAAATCTTTCTTCTATTAATGGGGTAAAAAAATGGTCTGTTGATGGAGAGAAATGTTTCTCTTATTGGGCAAAAATTGTGAGTGATTGCATGATTTGTATGAGGGTTTGTCCCTACAACAAAGATTTCACAAAATTTCGCCACAAAATCGGACTACGCCTCGCTGCAACAAAACTTAGAGGAGTCATGCTATTTCTCAATGGTTTTTTAGGTTATGGGGAGCGACTAAAACCAAAAGCTTGGTGGAATGGTGAGACGCGTAAGAAAATTTAGAGTCAAGGTTATTTCGTAACTTTCGTTTCCATTTCTTCAATTTCTCTGTTGAGTTTTTTTATAGTTTGGCTAGCAGTTGTTTTAAAGATGAAAGGAAAGACTGCGTGGATACAAGCACAGACTGATGCTGAAGCTAATAAAAATGAGATTTTTATTGCTCTAGAAGCGTGCTGAAACCAAGTTTCTCCGACTGTAGATGGATGGTCCGAAAAAATACCGATAAAGAAGAATAGCTAATGTTTGTGATCTAACAAAAATTCGCCAATTAGGCGACTGAAAGAGCCTGTTCAAGATCTGCAACAAGATCATCGACTAATTCGATACCAACAGAAATGCGTATTAGATCTTCTGGCACTTCAAGAGGAGAACCTATGACAGAAGCATGCGTCATAGCTCCAGGATGCTCGATTAAAGATTCAACAGCTCCCAAAGACTCGGCCAAAGTAAATACTTTTGTAGATGCAGAAACTTTTTCTGCTGTTTCACGACCACCATGAACAGAAAAAGAGACCATTCCGCCAAAATCTTTCATTTGTTCTTTAGCAATATCGTGTCCCTTGTTACTAGGAAGACCAGGATAAAAAACTTGCTTCACTTTTGGATGTTCATTCAGCAAAGCAACGATTGTTTTAGCATTTTCACAGTGTCGATCCATTCGCACAGCCAGTGTTTTAATACCCCTTAAAACCAAATAACAATCGAATGGGCTGGGAACAGCTCCCACAGCATTTTGTGTGAACGAGAGGTGTTCAACAAGGCTTTCATTGTTTGTTGCTACAAACCCCCCGACGACATCACTGTGACCTCCCAAATATTTGGTTGCTGAATGCACAACAGCATCAGCGCCCAATGAAATAGGTGTTTGCAAATAAGGTGTAGCGAAAGTGTTATCAACAATCAGAAGACCTCCCAGATCATGAGTTATTTCTGAGATCTTCTTAATGTCTACAACATTGAGAAGCGGGTTAGTAGGAGTTTCAAGCCAGACTATTTTTGTTTCTTCAGTCCAGGCTTTTTTAATTGAGTCAGGCTCACTTAGGTCTATTGCTTCATGGATAATTTTATTTTGACCATAGATTTTGTCTATAAGTCTGAAAGATCCCCCATAAGCGTCATCGCCCAAAAGTATTTTGTCATTTGGTTTTAGGAAACGGAGTAAAGAATCCTCTGCAGCCATTCCACTAGAAAATCCAAAACCATATCGTGCACATTCGAGACTTGCTAGACACGCTTCATAAGCATGCCTAGTTGGGTTTCCAGTTCTAGCGTATTCATAACCGAATTTTGGCTCACCTACAGAGTCCTGAGCAAATGTCGTTGATAATGCAATGGGTGTAACAACACCACCTGTACGAGAATCGTGTGGTTGGCCCGCTCTAATTGCACGCGTTTCAAAACCGAATTCCTCAGGGTTTTCAAAACCCGATAGAAGTGGGTCACCGCCATGTGTTTCCATTAAATCACCATCTAGTTAATTTTTACGATTCTCGCAAAAAGCTTCAACATCAGATTTTGATAGAACAGTAATTGGTCTACCTCCATCTAACACCAAAACAGTTTCCGCTTCATTAAATAACGTAACAATTCTAGGGAAAAGTTCTTCTCCTACACCAACAAGTTCTAGAGGAGGTTGTAGAAAATTTTTAACAGGCAGGAGCTCATTATCATTCGAATTTTCAATCAAAATTTCTTTTGAAACAGAACCTATTACTTCAGCTGCAGAAATAGGCATTTCCCCAATCGCTACCGGCAAATCAGAAAAACCGGTTTCTTCCATTATTTTTAGAGCCGAAGAAACAGGTTCCTCTGGATTCAGGTATACAAGTCCCACATTTGTCGAATTTTTAGATTCAATTACTTGAATAACAGTTTCGTCAGATAGCTGATTTTCATATGAAAATCCCATTTTTGCCATCCAAATAGGATTAAAAATCTTACTCAAATAACCTCTTCCTGAATCTGGAAGAAGAACTACTACAAGATCGTCTTTTGAGAGATTTTTTGAAAGCTTTACTGCTCCTGCTACAGCAGTACCGCAAGATCCTCCAATTAAGAGGCCCTCTTCTTCAGTAACACGTTTTGTCATTGAAAATGAATCAGCATCGCTAATCGGAATAGTCAAGTCAACAACGCTTTGATCATATGTAGTAGGCCAGAAATCCTCTCCAACTCCTTCAACAAGATATGGTCTACCTGAACCACCTGAAAAAACAGAGTTTTCCGGATCAGCCACAACTATTTGAATAGCTTTATTCTTTTCTTTCAAGAATTTGCCGACACCACTAATAGTTCCTCCTGTTCCCGCACCAGCGACAAAATGTGTTATTCGGCCTTTAGTTTGTTCCCATATTTCAGGGCCAGTTGTCTCATAGTGCGCTCGAGGGTTATTAGGATTGTGATACTGGTTTGGTTGAAAGGCATTCGGTGTTTCTTTTACCAAACGTTCAGCTGTCGAATAATAAGACCTAGGATCGTCAGGCTCAACCGCCCCAGGGCAGACAACCACTTCGGAACCATAAGCTTTTAACAAAGCGACCTTTTCCTCACTTACTTTGTCTGTCATAACAAAGATGCATTTGTAGCCTCTTTGAGCGGCTACGATAGCCAAGCCCACACCCGTATTACCTGAGGTAGGCTCAACAATTGTCCCACCCGGCTTTAAAAGTCCTTCACTCTCAGCTGCATCTATCATTGTTATCGCTGCGCGGTCTTTTACACTTCCACCAGGATTAGTAGTTTCGATTTTTGCGATAATTGGACAAGGAGAGTCAGATGCAATTTTTTTCAGTTGCACCATAGGGGTTTTACCTATTAAGTCAATTACTGATTCTGCTATGTCTAGGTCTGAAAGTTCCATTTACTCTTCCTGTAATTTCTGGAATCGTTAAAGTTCTCATTTAAGTTTGCCGATTTAAAAGTGTCTTTAACTACAAAATTGGGTTCTTTTAGCTCTTAATTACCGCGAAGCATAAGCTTTACGACTCTTATTACGGTTTTGATGTTTTTGGCTTTTACGGTTTTTATTCGAAGGACGGTTATTTCCTTTAGAATTTTTTGATTGAGCTCTCTTTTTCGAAGATGGATGTTGCCTGTTTTTTGACTGCTGATTTCTATTATTAGAGTTCGCAGGACGATTTTTATTGCTCTTACGCGGTTTTTTATTGTTGCCTCGGTGTTTGGTGTTGTTTTTATTTTTGCTAGCACCTTGCTTTTTATGACCACTGTTTTTTTTATGAGAAGATTTCTTCGTATCCGAATTTTTAGTGCCATCTTTTTTGTCGTAAGGAGCTTTAAATTTTTTCGCTGGGTTGTTAATAGGAGAAAGGTTTTTCAAAATTTCGACATCAGGTTCCGTTATTGGTTGATCAATATTGATTTTGTGTTGGAGCCGACGAGACTTTTTCTTTTGGTCGGGAGCCACAAATGAAAGAACAATCCCACTTCGACCTGCTCTTGCAGTTCTTCCTGATCTATGTATATAGGCCTTGTGGTCTTCCGGCGGATCATAGTGGATTACGGATGCGACACCGTCTACATGTATTCCCCTTGCAGCAACGTCAGTGGCTATAAGTGCTTGGACACGACCTTTTGTAAAATCTGAGAGTGCTCTGGATCTTTGGTTCTGGCTTTTACCACCATGGATCGTTACACCATGGACACCAAGTTTCGTGAGTCGCTTAGAAAGGCGATCTGAACCATGTCGTGTTCTACAAAAAATAATCGCTGGCCATACTGCATTTACAGCTTCTGCAGTTGTCTCTGTTTTATTTGTATTTGTGATTTTCCAAAAAAGGTGGTGAGCAGATTTAATATCGGGTGTCTCTTCACCGATCTCATGGTGTATTGGATTTGTTTGGTAATCACGGGTAAGTTTCGCTACATCTCCGTCCAGAGTTGCAGAAAAAAGAAAAGTTTGTCTTTTCGGGTTTGTTTGATCTAGCAAACGTCTAACAGAGGGCATGAAACCCATATCAGCCATACGGTCTGCTTCATCTAGAACGACATGGTTAACATTTGAAAGGTTTACGAAGCCTTTCTCAATTAGATCTTCGAGTCTTCCAGGGCAGGCAACAAGAATATCTATTCCTTGTTTTAATGCTCTAATTTGATTACCGTAACCTACTCCACCGTAGACAACCCCAACTTTTGTATTTCCAGCAAGTGAAAGTAGCTCAGAAAATATTTGTTCAGCTAGTTCTCTTGTTGGAGCGAGAATTAGTGATCCAGGACTTTTTGGTTTTCCCCGCCTGCTATTTGTAATTAGAGGTATCCCAAAAGCAATAGTTTTTCCAGAGCCTGTTGGAGCGCGCCCACAAATATCACGACCATTAAGTCCGTCAGCCAGTGTTAACTTTTGGATTTCAAAAGGCTTAAAGATCCCTTTGTCTGCTAGAGATCTGCAGATGTTTTCAGAAACGCCGAGCTCGGCGAATGTAGTTGACATGATTTCCTTAAACCCGCGCGAGCAAGTTCTATTGGTTGTTATATGACGCTTTCTTAATACAAAGGTGGCTCACGGTGAGGAAGAGGTGTGAACTGAAACCCGCCATAAACCCACTAGCAAAACTTGCCAGAGTAATTAATGTTAACGCTAAGAAGCAGATGTTCCTCGGAGTAGCTAGGTTCAATTTTGAATTTGTTATTGGCTAGTTTAGATTTCGTCAAACCAGTCGCTTACTTCACTACACAAAATGGTTCTAGTGTTTTCACAATCATTGCAGATTAAACAAACTGTCTTTTGATTTCTATTTTCTCTGGAAGAAATTACTGAGTGACCTAAATGGTTCTTTATCTCATTGAATTCATTAATTTTAGATTTTTCATGTGCATGTGAACTAACAATGTCCGAACATGTTTCACACCAGATAAATAGGATGTCTTGTTCAATATCTCCTTGTTCATCTTCACCATATTCAATTGTTAAATAATGATTTTCATGTTGAGCCCAGTAGTCTGCTCCGGCCTTAATGCGTTTTCCGCCCTTTTCTAGATGCTTCAAGTACCTTTCAAACCAATTAATTTTTTCCTTCAGCTGCAGTTCTAGATTTTTTGATTCATTACGATCAAACTCAACATTTTCGTGTTCAACATAAATTAGGAATTCCTGATACATTTTCTGGGATTTTTCAGCATGCCTTATTTCTTCAATGTCCAAATTCATATATATGTTTTCTACTTTTAATTAAAGTAAGTAATTAAATTTTTACGCTTTTGAAAGCAATTTCATTATTTCTCTTGCGACCATTGGAGCGGAATTTTGGTTTTGTCCTGTCACCAGGTTCCCGTCTACCTCCCAATGATTAGCAAACGGATCACGGAAACGATGAGAGCATTTGAAATCTGCACCTAATTTCCTCAACTCAGTTTCAGGATGATGAGGAGTCGAATCAATTCCTAATTCAAGAACTTGTTTATCAGTAACGCCAGTTACTCGTCTTCCTTCAACTAGAGGACGACCCTGCAGGTTGGAAGCGCGTAAAAAACCAAGTGGCCCATGACAAACTCCACCAAGAACTATTCCTCTTGCATTGGCTTCTGTAACCTTTTGTCCAACTATGTCAGAAAAACCTAAATCAAAACTTGCTCCCCAACCACCAGCGAAATAAATCACATCATAAATACCAACATCTACATCTGTCATTGAAATAGATTTTCGTACTTTTTCTTTTAATAAGTCATCAACCAGAAAACGATCATCATGATTCGATCGAACAACGGCTCTTAGAGAGAGTGGATCAATCGCAATTTCCCCACCTGACGGACTTGCCAGATCGACTTCAATACCCGCATCAGTAAATAGATAGTAAGGAACAGTCATTTCAGAAGAAAACACACCAGTAGGTTTTGCAACATCAAGCCATGAATGATTAGTGCAAACAATCAAAGCTCGAAAGTTATTTAATTCACCTTCAAAGGGATGTAAGTCTTCGGGATGAAGACCAATGTTTTGCAAAAAATTTCGTAAAACTCTTGCAGGAGGAGGTGGTTTTTTCAATGGTATTTGCTCTTTTGGTGGTCTTCGACGGGCATAAGGCCATGGGTTGTTTCTTTCAGGCACCTGATTTGCAGATTCTTCTTTTAGACAATTCTTTAAGAAATCGAAAACTTCTCTAAGAGCAGGATTTTTTGATTCGTTTTTTAACTCAATTGGATCAGAATCAAGGTTATACAATTCCCATTGGTCAGGAATGGTTGAATTTCTGTGTCTTATAGCTGGCGGAGAACTAGAGGACAGTTGACGAACACCAGGGTGAGACCAAGTTGAAGGATCATCAAAAGCCCTTACCAATTTCCAAAGGTTTCCTTTACCCCCTTTAGCATCAGTATCACGGACTCTTTTTACAAGACCTTCGAAATTAGATGCGACATCAGCAGGAACACGAATTTTCATTGGTGCAGGTGGGTTGTCGGCGAGGCCAAGATGACGAGCAAGAGCAGATGCGAGAGTATCACCCTCAAGCATGTTGTCCCTTGTCATCATGTAGACACCTCTTTCTGAAAAGCTACCTTCACTTTGATTTTCAATTAGAGGAGAAAGGTCATAGCCCGGAAGAGGATGCACTTCTGTAAACGAATCTGAGAGTTTCAAAGACAATTCTTTTTCCTCAAGACCTGCCATACCTAGAGCAGTCGGTATCAAGTCGATATGTGAGGTCGGTATATCTGAAATAGTCTTAGGTTTACTGGGATTAGGTCCTGTTCTAACAATCTGAAAAGGCACTCTTGTAGCTTCGTCGTATAAGGTAAACCATTTCTGATGGAGACCGCCATGCGCTCCCAATAAATCTCCATGATCAGATGTACGAAAAATAATTGACTCATTCAATGTATTTTCTGAAACAGCTTTACGAACAATATCAATTGGCCCATCGACTTCAAGATGGAGTCTGTAGTAGAGATCGCGGTAAGCCTGCTCATTGCGTTCATAGATTCTTTTAACTCTGTTCTGTGGTCCATATCCGGAGAAATAAGAGTTTTTATAAGCGATTTGTGCTGCCGGTTTGGAACTTAAATCTTCATGGCGTGTTGGCGGCTCCGGTACTTCAGGAGGATCAAGATCACATTTTTTAATCGGATTGTTTTCTTGCCTTCGCCATCCAGGGAAAAGAACTATGTCATGTGGATTTACAAAACTTGCGACAAGAAGAAATGGGCGAAGCGCTTCCGCATCACCTGACTCTCTTCTCAAATAACGGTCTTTTAACCACTTAACAACACGTTCAGCGATTAAGTTGTCACGAATGAAACCAGAATTGGCAAGTCCGGGTCCATGGGGTTCTGGGCCTACCCAACCTGAAAAGCCAAATTCTTCTAATGGATTAGCTTCTAAATAAGCTTCAACATTTTCTTCAATCACTTCACCATTTTCAGTATTAGTAGGTACGGGTAGTCCGGTGTCAGGGTCAAGAAGATCAGCATGGGTTATATGCCATTTCCCGTCGTAATGGGTGTCATAGCCTGCTGCTTTGAACCAGTGTCCTATAGTTGGAACTTCTCCAGGTCGTAGCCAGCGCATACGAGAATCCGAAGCATCTTTACCTAATCCATTTGTTTGCGTTACTCCATGCAGATCTGGGTAATGGCCAGTAAAAAGTGTTGGACGACTCGGTACACAAGCGAGTGAGCCTGTGTAATGCCGCTCGAAAGAAATACTATTTTGCTTAAACCAGTGTCTTGCAGGGAGGGCAATTTCACGCCACTTTTTAAGGTCTTCATTTTCGTATGGTGGTATGTTGCGCTCCTCATCAGTCATGATGATTACCACATCAGGATGTTGCATCATTTTTCTCTTTTCTGATTGGAGTCTGTTCAATATGGGCTTTAAGACCAGTTAACATTTTTCGGTTTATACGTGAAAAGAAACGGCTTACGATTTTTGCCAAAAACTCAGCAGGTGGGCGAGCAGGCGTGATTTGTGCAGTCAGTTGGACGTGTGTATCCGGACCCACATTAGTTAGTTCCCAATTGTTAGTTACTTTCTTAAAGACAGGTGGTAGTCCGTTTAATTGGTATGAGAGTTTTTTTGGTTCTTCCCAGACCGTGACAGTTTCTTGAATCACATTTGAGCCCAGTTGGATGCGTCGTGTAGAACCAATTCCTTCTGTTTGTTCAGACAGGAACGATGAGTGGTCAACATTTTCAGCCCAGAGGAAAATTTGGTCAAATTCTGAAAGAACTTTCCAAACCTCTTCTATTGAGGCTGAAATTGTTA
>DBFL01000084.1 GCA_002294285.1 Candidatus Neomicrothrix sp. UBA881 | reverse complement strand
TCCGACTACTACGGTCGCTCCGACAACAACTATTCCCATAGATGAAGTCGCTGTCCTTTCTGCCTCTTATAAATGGGGCCCAAATAATGAAGTTGTTACATTGCAAAAAGTTCTGGGAGTGAGTGCAGATGGCTGGTATGGCCCAGGCACGAGGTCGGCCCACATAGCTGAAAATGAAAAAAGAGGTCTTTCTTTGGAGGGAGTGCCACCGGTTCCAACAACCACAACCACAACCACAACCACACAGCCTCAGTCGGACGAACCCGTAAGTGTTACAACTGTTCCCACAGTTACAACTCCTCCAATTTCTGTTACACCCTCTTTTGGAGGCATGGGTGCCGAATTGGTAGCACAGCTCTTAGGGCAACCTTGCATAGCAGATGGTGATTTAAGCGATTGCCCACCTGAGGTAGGAATTTTAGTAAGTGGTCTAGTCGGCTAAAAAGACAATCCATAGATTTAATTAAGTAAATGACTCTTGAAAGGGGTCACTTCTACCACAATGGAAGTGTGAGAACTAGCTGGTTTGTTTCAACCTCTCTGAGGGTTATCGATTCGAGACAACGTTTTATAGCCCTAATTATTGGAGTGCTTGTGGCCTCAAGTGGCGGATTGATACTTGCTTCAGCTGAAACCACACTCTCAAAATTTCCGGGTCTTTTATTACTACTACCAGGAGCAATAGCTTTAAGAGGAAATATTTTTGGTTCAATGGGAAGTCGCTTAGGCACGGCTGCACATATGGGCACATTTGGTCTGAGTTACAGGGTCGAAAGTGTACTACTCCAAAATTTGCTCGCTTCAGGTTCTCTTAGCCTTATTTCCAGTGCTGTCCTTGCAATTTTAGCTAAAGGCACAGCCTCGGCTTTTGGTTTAAGTTCTGCCATGACGCTCGCAGACTTTATGGTTATTTCAGTTATAGGGGGAATATTGTCCTCCGTTTTTCTGGCATTTATAACCATCATTTTGTCAGTAGGTGCAGTTAAAAATGAATGGGATCTTGACAATGTGGTAGCACCTTTGGTGACTACCACAGGGGATTTACTGACTGTGCCATCACTAATACTCGCGTCATACTTGGCAGGTAGATCTGGGTTCACGAATAGTTTGGCTCTTCTCATAGCTTGCATATCAGTAATTGTCTTAATTCTTTCGGTCAAAACTTCTCATGACAGATTTAGAAGAATTTTTCGCCAATCCATTCCCGTTTTAGGTTTCGCGGTAGTTCTCGACCTTATTGCAGGTTTTGTAGTTGAAAAAAGGTTAAAGGACTTACTAGAAGTTGAAGCGATTCTTGTACTTTTACCAGCTTTCATGGGAATCGCAGGAGCTTTAGGAGGGATTCTTTCCAGTCGACTATCTACACAGTTCCACTTGGGTCTGGATGACGCTTCGCCTGTGCCAAGCAGATCAAGCTTGCGAGGTGCAGCTGACTTATCTGCATTGGCGATTCCCATATTTATTTTTTCTGGACTTATAGCCCACTTGATCTCTTTAGTAGCTGACCAGTCGACCCCAGGTTTAGCCAAACTAGTTCTTGTTTCAGTTATAGCCGGTTCGATTGTTACATTATTCGTTTGTGTGGTTGCTTACTACACGACAATGGGTTCCTTCCGTTTTGGTTTAGATCCTGACACTTACGGAATACCTGTAGTTACTTCTTCACTCGATTTGGTCGGAGCATTCACAATTATTTTGGCAATGGTTTTAACAGGTGTGATATGAACCCAGAATTATTATTTTCTCAACAATTAAGAACAATTTTGGCTTCATGCGAAGTCGAAGCGTAGATTATTGGACAACACTAGTAGGTAACTAATGGAAGAAACACCTCGCAATTTAAGAACGATGCTCGCAGAAGCAAAGGACACATCTGAATTGATGGTCGATCTTGCTTACGCCTCAGTTTATTTCGGAGACCCAGACATGGCGGAAGAGGTGGACGGACTCGAACAACGCATGAGCGATTTAGTTCATGACATGAGAGCCGTATGCGTTTTATCCGCTAGGAGTTCAAAGGAAGCAGAGGGCATGTCGTCTGTGCTCCAAGTGATTTCAGCGATTGAAAGAATAGCAAACGATGCTGTTGACATCGCAAGAATTGTCACTCACAAGCTCGGGATTCCTCCACAGCTTGTGGCAGATCTTTCCGACGCTGAAGAAGTGTCTCACAGAGTCTCAGTCAGTGAAGGTTCACACATGGCTAATCGTGTCCTGTCTTTCCTTGAGCTTCCTGTTCAAGCTGGTATGAGAGTCATGTCTATAAGAAGAGGAAATGACTGGATAATTGATGTTGACGGCGAAACTGTTCTTGTTCCGGGAGACGTTTTATTCTTGAGAGGTTCCCCTGACGGAATCACCAGACTCAGAGAGTTGGCCGCTGCCCCTATTTGGGAACCTCCAAAACCTGAAGAAAATGACACTCTTACCGACCTTGATCGAGCCGTCGATGCTCTTGTTGAGATGAAGAATCTTTCTGAAACTGCTGTAGGTCTTGCCTACAGCGCAATTGTCTTAGCTGATAGGGGACTGGCAGCCGAGGTCAGACATCTCGAGGATCTTTTAGATGAAATGAAAGACCATCTAGAGCTTTGGGTCCTACGTTCAGCTTTAGGGGACGTAGAGCCAGAACAGTTGAGAGGATTATTGCATCTAGCAGAAGCAGCAGAAGATATAGGCGACCAAGCACAAGCAATGGTTTGGTTAGTCGAAAAAGAAGAAGAACTGCATCCGATTTTGGAAATAGCTCTAGGAGAGGCAGAAGAGGTGGTAGTCAGATACCCCGTCGCTTCGGGTTGTTCAGCTGATGGAGTGTCTTTGTCAGATCTTGGTTTAAACATCGAACCGGGATTTACGATTTTGGCTATAAGACGGGGAGAAGGTTATCTATATCAACCACGCGGAAAGACCCGTTTGACATCCGGCGATGAAATTATAGCTAGCGGACCAGAAGAAGGTCAGGCTCTTCTGGCGCGTTTATGCGGTTGGGAACTGGTTCAGGACGACGAGGGTAAAGACGAGCTAAAACCTATAGATGGTTAAACTACTCAGCCTCTTCTTTCGGTGTATCAGCGTTTGATTTTTCTACTTGAAAGAGCTCAGCTATTGCACCAATAGAGCCCATAGTTGCACTCATTTCAGCAGGGACAAAAATCTTTGTCGCTTGGCCATCTGCAATGGCCCCGAGAGCTTCAAGGTATTTAATTGCAATTAGGTCAGGTGACGGATCTCCATCATGTATTGCTGCATAAACGCTTCGAATTGCTTCAGCTTCACCTTCAGCGACTGTTTCAAAACGAAAACGTTCGGCTTCTGCTACAGCCCTAATAGCGTCGGCCTCTCCTTCAGCAGTGAGAATCGCTTCTTGTTTAACACCTTCAGCTGAAAGTATTGCAGACTGTTTTTCACCTTCTGCAATTGCTATTGCAGCCTCACGAGAACCATCAGCTTCTAATACAACTGCTCTACGTGTTCTTTCAGCTTTCATTTGCTCATGCATTGCATCCATAACATCACTTGGAGGGTCAATCCTTTGTATTTCAACCCTTACAACTCGAACTCCCCATTTATCTGTTGCATCGTCGAGAACTTGACGTAGAGAAGTATTTACATTGTCTCGTGAAGTCAGTGCATTGTCGAGGGTCATGTCGCCAATGACGTTTCTTAGATTTGTTTGAGCAAGTTTGGTTACTGCCAGAATAAAGTTCGCGACGTTATATACGAGTCTTTGTGCATCAGTAGGTTCA
Organism: Candidatus Neomicrothrix sp. UBA881; assembly: GCA_002294285.1. GTDB lineage: Bacteria > Actinomycetota > Acidimicrobiia > Acidimicrobiales > MedAcidi-G1 > MedAcidi-G1. The sequence goes on along the minus strand of DBFL01000084.1, from coordinate 13,269 downwards.
TAGTAGATAACCGCATCTACAGTAACAGTTACATTGTCTTTGGTGATTACCTCTTGAGGCGGTACATCGACGACCTGCTCTCTCATGTCAACTCTCGTCATGCTTTGAATTATCGGAATTATGATCTTTAAACCTGGACCGGTTGTCAGTTTGTATTTACCAAGTTGTTCAACAATTCCTTGCTGGTAAGGACGCACGATTTTAATTGCGGCTGCTGCAAGAACGAAAACAACGAAAGCGATTACCAATAAAGCTATGATTGCCATTTTTACTCCTAAAATTTAACTTTCTTCAACTACTTCAACGACTAAACGGGTTCCCTCTATGTGGGTTACTCTCACATGAGCACCAGCTAGAACATGATCTTTTTCCAAAGTTTCAGCAGGCCATTCTTCTCTTCCTATTTGGATGCTGCCAATTTCGGTCAGATCCTCTCCCAGATCTTTTATTACTATCCCTATTTCTCCTATTAATCTGGTCGAACCTACTCTTGCAGGTTGCTCTTGTGAATTGAGTTTCCTTGCCAAGGGTCTTAAAGCAGCAAGTGATGCTATTGAAACCACAATAAATGCAATCCACTGAAGGCTTTCGTTTGCATTAAAAAAGGCGAGAATAGTTGCAACCGCAGTTCCCACTCCAAAGGGAAGGAGGAAAAAAGACCCAGGCATAGCTAGTTCCCCTAAGACAAATGCTCCAGTGGCTGCAAGCCAAATCCATTGCCAGACTTCTGGATCCAAATCAACCTCCAATCTTAATGACCAAGGTACCCTATTTAATTTTTTTTTAATACTCCAGAAATTGAATGCCTAATTTAGCTAACTCCTGTACTGTTTCGACGTGACAAAAACTAATTTTCCTGAAAACGAACTAAGGCTGCTAAGTATCCACGCTCATCCTGATGATGAGGCATCGAAAGGTGCGTCTACGGTCTCCGCCTACCACGACGAAGGTGTTTATTGCGCTCTTGTGTGCTGTACGGGAGGTGAAGAAGGGGATATTTTGAACCCTGCTATGAATCGACCTGAAATAATCGAGAATCTCACGCAGGTGCGACTCGAAGAACTTCAGAAGTCAGCAGAAATAATAGGTTATGACGAAGTGATAATGCTTGGTTACAGAGACTCAGGAATGCCTGACTCTCCAGCAAATGTAAATCCTGAAGCCTTCGCTAATGCAGACACTGAAGAGGCTGTAGGGAAAATTGTTTCGATCATTAGACGGATAAGACCGCAGGTAATCATTTCATACCCCGATGAGCGAGACTGGTACAACCACCCTGACCACTTGCAAGTGCACGATCTTTCGATTCCAGCTTTTGAAGCAGCGGGTGACGCAGCACGTTATCCAGAGCACGGCCCCGCATGGCAACCCTTGAAACTTTATTACTCGACTTGGTCGAGAGAGCGAATAGAAGCAATGCATGAAAAGTTCATAGAATTTGGACTTGAATCACCTTATGAAGGGTGGTCTAAAAGACCCTCGCGAGATCACCTCATTTCCACCAGAATTGAGATTTCTAATCACTGGCACATCAGAAAACAAGCCTTATTAGCGCATGAAACTCAAGTTGATCCCGAATCTAATTTTTGGTTTGGTTTACCTGACGAAGTTGCACGTGAAGTGCACCCTTACGATGATTACATCCTCGCTATTTCAAAAGTTGATAACAAAAATAGAGATGTTCTCGAAAGTGATCTTTTCGAGGGGATCAATCCGTAATAAGACTTCAGACCACGAGTTCTCTGTGGTATTTAGTGAAACAGAAATTACGCAGCAAGAAGATCAGACTCTCTACGTTTCTCTGCAAGTAGTCTTCTAGCTTCTGCTATGCCTTTCAGGTTTCTTTGACGTGTTTCTTCATCAATCGCCGAGAATTTTCCATGTGAGTTACTTGTAAGCAGGTATGCGGGTAGGTCTTTTATTAGACAAAGCTGTTCATTCATATTATTAATTGTTGCAGCGAGGTGTGACAGCTTTTAAATCCCTAACAAACAGAGGTTAAACATGGTTAAACAGGAATCACGCTATGGAATGACGATTCCATTGCCAGATCGTTTAGACGACCATAAAGAGGTTTTCAGAGAGTTAGTTGAATTGGGTTACACAGATGTTTGGTCTTCAGAAGCTAATGACACTGACGGCTTAACTCCTTTAGCACTAGCAGCTGCATGGGCTCCAGAACTGAGACTTGGTACAGCGATTCTGCCAGCTTTCACGCGTGGACCAGCACTAATGGCTCAAAGCGCAGCTGCGATGGCCTGCGCAGCGCCAGGCAATTTTGTTCTGGGTATAGGCACATCTTCTGACGTTATTGTTGAACGTTGGAACGGGATACCATTTGAGGACCCATATTTAAAAGCTAGAGACACCATTCGGTTTTTACGTAGAGCGCTAACAGGAGAAAAGATTTCGGAAAAATTCGAAACTTTTGAAATTTCGGGTTTTCGTTTAGCGAGGGTGCCTGAAGTGCAACCCCCAGTATTGCTTGCAGCTTTGCGAGAAGGGATGCTGCGTTTAGCCGGCAGAGAGGCAGATGGCGCCATAATAAATTGGCTTTCTGCAGATGACGTTGTACGAGTAGCTCAGATTGTAAATAATGAAGGTCCTGACAAAGAGTTAGTCGCCAGAATATTTGTCTGCCCAAGTGATAAGAAAGAACAGGTTCTTGCGGCCGGAAAGTTTGCTATGGCAGCTTACTTGAACGTTCCGGTATACAAGGCCTTCCACAAATGGCTTGGCAGGGAGGAAATACTGTCAGAGCACTGGGAGCATTGGGACTCAGGAGACCGTAAAGGAGCTTTAGAAAAAATTCCAGACCATCTGGTTGATGAGTTGATAGTAAATGGGACACCTGACCAGTGTCGAGAACATATACAAAGATATGTTGAAGCTGGAGTAACATGTCCAGCGCTTGCGATAATGCCTCTCACAGGCGATGATGTTAGACAGTCTGTAAGAGATTTGGCTCCGATTAAAAAATGATGGTGTTTACGTATAACATTCAGCGTAAGGTATGAAAATAAGTTAAGTTAAAGTAAGTGAAACATCCGTAGAGGAAAACTAAATGACAGAGACACTACAGAGCAGCAGCACAGAAGAGATGATTGATGAGATAAGAGCGATAATTGATCGCGGTCTTGGAGACACCAAAAGTCGTCAGGTGATTGCTGCTTCAGAAGTTGCAGATCTTCTTCTTGACCTACGGTTAGTGCTTGACTCTGGAGAAACTCAACTGGAGTCAGTTTCCCAGAACTGACAAATAGGTCACTTAGTTAGAGGGAAAAACTTTTTAACAACACGACTGAGCCCAAATCCCACAATTGCTCCCGCAATTACATCGCTCGCGTGGTGAATCCTCACATGGATTCTTGAGGTGGCAACAATTCCAGCTAATCCATACCAGAGAGGTTTAAATTTAGAACGTTCTGATAGAAGAGTTGCTGCGAGAACAGCTGCGGAAGCATGTCCAGACGGGAAGCTAGAAGTTACTGGTTGCCGCAATTCATGAGGTCTTTCTTCCTCATGCTCTGGTCTTTCACGACGGAATAGAGACTTTAAAATACCGTTGACAATTCCTGACTCTGCGATCAGTGCTGCTGACAAACGAACAGCCTCATTTTGTGTCTTGCCGCCGCTGAGACCTTTTGATAGCCCCATGATGTGCCAAAGAACACTGAAGTCCGCCAACTCACTAGCTAGATAAAAGGTTTTGTCGAGGATCGGATTTCCACGAAAACGTTCCCAAGCAAGATCAACCTTTTCGTCGAAAGCAGCAAAAGCTGGACCTAGGGGATGATCGATGGTCGGCTCGTTGTCCTCAAAGTCAGAATTGATAGGGAAAGGAATCAGGTTTCTTTCCTCGGGTATGCTCATAAGTCCAGTTTACGGTTATAGGCGCCTTCAGAACCAAAAACTCCTTTTTTCCATCTTTTAGGCGTAAATAAAAGAGCTCTTGGGTAATCCTCGAACATCCAACGTGCAAAATTGCGTTTTGTCCAGTTAGTTTGAGCGGCTAAACGGAGGGCCAACTCTGCACCAGTTGATCGTGATAATACTGACTGAAGTATGACAGACATTCGGTGGTCCGCAACCAGATGTCTTTTAACTGAATTCTTGTACGCATCTGAAACAGATTTTTGGTCATTTGAGGATTGGATAGCCTTACCGGCAAGGATTCCAGTTAGGAGCGCCTGACCTATTCCTTCTCCCGTGAGAATGTCTGTAGAAGCCGCAGCATCACCGACAAAAATAACAGATTCGTAAGTCAGCCTCTTTTTGGTGATTCTGGCAGGAATAGGCCAGGCAGTTTGACGACCTTCCAGCTGCAGATTGTTACCAAGAGTTTCAGAAACAGACTTTCGCTCCAGTAGTGAACGCGCCAAATTAGCTATTTCAGACGCAGGATAATTTTGAGATTTTAAAACGCCGAAACCTACATTTGCTCTTCCATCTGGAAGGGGGAAACTCCATGCATAACCTGGAAGTAGATCTCTGTCGAACCAAACATGCAGCTTGTTGTTATCGGCTGAAACGCCAGAAACGTACTGGCGGAAAGCGAGCCATTCCCCTCTAGTCGTATTTTTATCCAAATTTAGTGACCGACGTACAGGTGACCATGCGCCATCAGCGGCTATAACAAAAGAAGTTTCTACTTCACCGATGCCATCTATTTCTAAAAATGTCTTATTTTTTTCAAATCTGATAGAAGAGAACTTGCAGCCCAAGCGAACTTCAGTTTTCAATTCACGAGCTAAATCGACCAGAGCGAGGTCATATTCCGCCCTAGGTACAATCGCAGCGTAGATGCCTTTCTCAGGCAAAGGAAAAGATTCTTTACGTCCAGAAGGGAATTGAATTGATGCTTCTTTGACAATCTCTGCATTAACTAAATCCCGTAAATCTAAACCAAGCTCTTCGCTCAACCTAAGAGCCATAGTTGTTAAACCATCCCCACAGCACTTATCCCGAGGGAATTCTGCTTTATCAATGAGGAGAACGGATCTGCCGCTTCTAGCGACAGTGCATGCAGCTGATGAACCAGCTGGTCCAGCTCCGACTACCACAACGTCGTAAAACATCAGAAAAGTCTCAAATGGTTAGATTCGATTCCACGAATCTCGTCGTAGTCGATAACTACGCACTCAATCCCGCGATCTTCTGCCAGTACCTTAGCTTGAGGTCTAATTTCCTGAGCAGCAAAAATGCCCTTCACAGGTTTAATTAACGGATCCCGATTCAAAAATTCCAAATACCTAGTTAGTTGCTCCACGCCATCTATTTCGCCTCTACGTTTTATTTCTACAGCAACCGTTTCACCTTTTGAAGTGCGACACAAAAGGTCTACAGGACCCAAATCAGTGGGATATTCGCGCTTGATGAGTTCAAGTCCTTCAACTAAATAAGAGGGATCAGCTGCCAGAAGCTCTTGAAGGTGAGCTTCAACACCATCCTTCTGCAAGCCAGGGTCGATTCCCATTTCTTGATAAAAATCACTAAAAATCTCGTGCAGAGTAATGACAAGTGTTTCTCCTTTAGGGTTAGAAACCCGCCAAAAACCCTCCTCCTCGAGAAGAGTATTAGGGGCGTTCATCCAATTCAAAGGCTTGTAAGCACCCCCATCTGCATGAATCGCTACACACCCATCTTCTTTGACCATAATCAGACGGATTGCTTCTGGTAGATGTGCTGTAAGTCGACCTTCATAATCAACAGTGCAACGAGCAATAACTAGACGCATGAAACTAACTATTCAAAATTTCTAAAACTGGTGAAGCCAGATCTGGATTGCATATTAAGAGATCGGGGAGCCACGGGTCAGGATTATTGTAAGTCAATTCAGACCCGTCGAGTCTGGAGACATGGAGTCCAGCAGCTGCAGCTACAGCTGCAGGGGCACAATTATCCCACTCGTATTGACCACCGGAATGGATGTACATATCCACCTCACCTCGCACTACGGCCATAGCTTTTGCCCCAGCTGAGCCCATTTCAACTAATGTTCCCTCAAATTCATTCACGACCAAAGAGGCTTCCGACGGCGGACGGGATCTGCTCACTGCTATTCGAACCTCTTCTTTGTTAGTCGAATAGCTTTGACCTAAAAAATCGTCACGGGTCGAGAAGATCAGACTTAATTCAGGAATAGCAACCGCCCCGGCGATTGGAAATCCATCTATAGCTAAAGCTACGTGCACAGCCCAGTCATCTCTAGGAGGCTCACTAAATTCTTTGGTTCCATCAAGAGGGTCTATAATCCATACCCTTCTCGATTCATGTCGACTCGGATGAACTGAGTTTGGTGAACCTTCCTCTGAAAGGACACCATCTTCAGGTCTTGATAATGCAAGTTCCTGCATAAGAAAATCATGTGATTTCTGATCGCCCAGTTGCTTCAAAGACTCAGCGTCAATATTTTGCGAGAGTTTTCTTTCTTCGAGCAGCAAAAGTCCTGCTCGTGTCGCCAGATCTGCTGCAAGATCATGATCTTCATTGTTTGCCTTCAAGAGTGACCATCTTAGAAGCACAGGGTTAGCATGGGGTGAAGAATTTACGTATTGCTGGAAGAAAATAATGAGTGTTACCACATACGAACTAAATCATTTAGATCAATTAGAATCAGAAGCTATACACATCTTTCGTGAAGTGGCTTCCGAGTTTGAACGTCCATGTTTGATGTTTTCAGGTGGTAAAGATTCAATAGTTATGCTTCATTTGGCCACTAAAGCATTTTGGCCTGCCCGATTACCTTTTCCTGTTTTACATGTTGACACAGGTCATAATTTTCCTGAGGTGCTTGAATTTCGTGACCGGCGAGTAAATGAGTTAGAAGCAAGACTTGTTGTTGCTTCAGTTCAGAAATCAATCGATGATGGTCGGGTTATCGAAGAGAAAGGACCAAGGGCGAGCCGAAACCGTCTTCAAACTACTACTCTGCTTGATTCGATAGAGGAAAATAATTTTGATGCATTATTTGGTGGAGCTCGCAGAGATGAAGAAAAAGCGAGGGCGAAAGAACGGTTTTACTCATTTCGAGATGAATTTGGTCAATGGGATCCAAAGAATCAACGCCCTGAGTTGTGGAGCCTATATAACGGAAAAATCAGACAAGGTGAACATATTCGTGTATTTCCAATTTCCAATTGGACAGAATTGGACGTTTGGCAATACATCGAACGTGAAGAAATAGAGATCCCAAGTGTTTATTTTTCACATGAAAGAGATGTCTTTTCGCGCGATGGAATGCTTTTGGCAGACTCAGAGTTTGTAGAGCGCTCTGAAGATGAAGAGCTCTCAAGAAGAAAAGTTCGTTATCGCACAGTAGGAGACATGAGTTGCACAGGAGCTGTTGAATCAGAAGCTGAAAATCTTAGACAAATAATAGAGGAAGTTTCCGCAACCCGTATTACTGAAAGAGGTGCAACTCGAGCAGATGACAGAGTGTCGGAAGCAGCAATGGAAGACCGTAAAAAAGAAGGGTACTTCTAATGGAGTTTCTTCGTTTTGCTACAGCGGGAAGTGTTGATGACGGAAAGTCTACGCTCATTGGAAGACTTCTATATGACACCAAATCAATTTTTCAAGACCAACTTGAATCTGTTGAAGCAACTTCGAAACAGATGGGAAACGAATACACAAATCTTGCTCTTTTAACAGATGGTCTAAGAGCAGAAAGAGAGCAAGGAATTACTATTGATGTTGCCTACCGCTATTTTGCAACACCTAAGCGAAAGTTCATAATTGCTGACACGCCAGGTCATATCCAGTACACACGAAACATGGTTACTGGGGCCTCCACGGCTGATCTTGTTTTAGTTTTGGTAGATGCACGACACGGGGTAGTTGAACAGTCTCGTCGCCATGCTTTTCTGGCCTCATTATTGAGAATTCCTCATTTGGTCGTATGTGTAAACAAGATGGACTTAATTGATTATGACGAGAAAGCATTCAACGAGGTCAAAGAAGAATTTAGGAATTTTGCTATGAAACTAGAGATTCCGGATCTCTCTTTTATACCAATCTCGGCCCTGCATGGAGACAACGTGGTGGAAAGGTCTGAAAAAATGGACTGGTATAAAGGGTCATCACTGCTGCATCACCTTGAAGAAGTCCATATTGCCAGTGACCGTAACCATATAGATGCCCGTTTCCCAGTTCAATATGTAATCCGACCTCAAAACGAAGAACACCATGATTACCGCGGGTATGCCGGAACTATCGCTGGTGGAGTTTTCAAACCTGGTGATGAGGTAGTCATACTACCTAGTGGTTTCACCTCGACTGTGGCTTCAATAGATTCATATGACGGTCCAATTTCTGAAGCTTTCGGTCCGATGTCGGTGACGATAAGGCTTACCAGCGACATAGACATCTCACGTGGCGACATGATCTGTCGTCCAAATAACCAACCATCTGTTGGTCAGGATTTACAAGCGATGATTTGCTGGATGTCAGAATCCTCTGCACTCGTCCCCAAAATGAAATTAGTTTTGAAGCACACAACGAAATCATGCCGTGTGCTAACAACTGACATACAGTACCGGATCGACGTAAACACTCTGCACCGTGATGAAAAGCCGGATTCCCTAAAACTAAACGAAATAGGAAGAGTTTCCTTAAGAAGCACGCAACCTCTGTTCTTCGACGAGTACAGGAGAAACCGTAACACTGGGTCTTTCATACTTGTTGACGAAGTTACAAATGCGACTGTTGCAGCTGGCATAATCGTCGGTTCGGGTTGATATGTCTGACAAAGATATGAACCTAACATGGCACGACAATAATTTGAGCAGAGAGGAAAGGCGTTCTTCTCTTGGTTACGAGGGAGCAACTATATGGTTTACAGGTCTTTCAGGATCAGGAAAATCTTCTGTTGCTGCAGCAACAGAAAAGGCAATAGTTGCGTCCGGTTACCCTGCATATCTCTTAGACGGAGACAATCTGAGGTTCGGGCTTAACGAGGACCTAAATTTCAGTGCTGAAGATCGCCATGAAAACGTTCGGAGAGTTTCAGAAGTGGCAAAGCTTTTCGCCGACGCAGGTCTCATAGCACTAGTTCCGTTAATCAGCCCATACCTTGATGACCGGCAACGTGCGAGAGAGCTTCATGATCGATCCGGTTTAAGATTTTTTGAAATCTTTGTTGATACTCCTATAGAGATATGTGAGGAGCGCGACCCGAAAGGTCTATATAAAAAAGCTAGATCAGGAGAGATTAAAGGTTTCACGGGAATAGATGACCCTTATGAATCACCTGAAAGACCAGATTTGATACTGACTCCTGAGAGCGGGTCTCCTGAAGATTGCGCCAAACGCGTATTAGAACTTCTAGAAATCTAGTCTCGCGACAAAGGTTTGTATTTAACCCTCGTTGGGACACTCTCTTTACCCAACTCTTTTTTCCTTATTTCCTCGTAGTCACTAAAGTTTCCTTCAAACCATCTCACATGCGAGTTTCCTTCAAATGCAAGTACGTGTGTAGCTACTCTGTCCAAAAACCAGCGGTCATGGCTAATGATTACCGCACACCCGGGAAATGCTTCCAGACCTGACTCAAGAGCCCTTAAAGTGTCCACGTCTAGGTCGTTGGTGGGTTCGTCGAGGAGCAGAACATTACTTCCGGTCTTCAAAACTTTTGCCAAGTGCACACGGTTTCTTTCACCGCCTGAAAGGTCACCAACTTTTTTCTGTTGGTCAGAGCCACGAAAATTAAAAGACGCGACGTAAGCCCTTCCGTTCACTTCGCGGTTACCTACTGAAATGAATTCGTTGTCTCCGGTTATTTCCTCGTAGACAGTTCGGTTGGGGTCCAAAGAGTCTCTTGATTGGTCGACATATCCCAGTTCGACCGTTGAACCTATGTTTATCGAACCAGAGTCAGGCAGATCACGCTCAGAATCAGAATTTTCAAAAGCAGCGACCAGCATCCTAAACAAAGTTGTTTTACCGGCTCCGTTACCTCCAACTATTCCCACAATTCCGGCAGGAGGAAGAGAAAAAGAGAGATCTTCAATCAGCAGACGGTTTTCAAAGCCCTTGTGTAGATTCTCAACTTCGATCACCTGGTCTCCTAAACGGGTATTAGCTGGTATCTGTATCTGAAGTTCGGCGTCACGCTTCTCCGACTCGTTTGCTTCAGCCAGCAGTTTGTCGTATGAAGCCAGACGAGCTTTACCTTTCGCCTGACGGGCCTTAGGAGCCATCTGTATCCATTCAAGCTCTCTTTCAAGAGTCCGCTTACGTGAAGAATCAGATTTTTCCTCTGCTTCGAGCCTCGCACTTTTCTGTTCGAGCCAGCCTGAATAGTTACCCTCATAAGGTATTCCTCTTCCACGGTCAAGTTCCAATATCCAACCCGCGACGTTGTCAAGAAAGTAACGGTCGTGTGTCACTGCAACTACAGTTCCTGAATACTCCTGAAGGGTTCTCTCAAGCCACGAAACAGACTCAGCATCTAAATGGTTTGTAGGTTCATCCAAAAGCAACAAATCAGGCTTAGAAAGAAGCAGTTTGCATAGTGCAACTCGACGACGTTCTCCGCCCGATAATACATTCACATCCGTTTCACCGTCAGGAAGGCGCAGAGCATTCATAGCTATCTCGATGGTCCGCTGTAGATCCCAAGCACCCGCGGATTCGATAAGACGTTCAATCTCAGCTTGCTGTTCGCCCAATTTCTCAAAATCTGCATCTGGATCAGACCAGCTAGAAAGAACTTCTTCATAGCGCGATAAGAGAGAAGCTGCTTCTCCTATACCATCCATCACATTACCCTGAACATCCTTACTTGGATCCAAAGCTGGTTCCTGTTCAAGGATCCCCACAGTAAACCCGTCAGTTAGTCTCGCTTCGCCGTCATGATCCCGATCGATTCCTGCCATTATCGAGAGCAAGGAAGACTTGCCTGAACCATTGTTGCCCAAAACTCCGATTTTCGCCCCTGGGAAAAAAGAAAGTGAGATGTCTTTCAGTACCTCTCTGTCCGGCGGATAAAAACGGGTTACCTTTTGCATCGTGTAAATAAACTGAGCAGTCACGAAAAAAGAGGATAGCGGCTAAAAAAGTAACCGAGATACAAATTAAATGACTAACATGCTTTCGTGGTCGAGGCAGTTTTATTTGATTTCGGTGGAGTTATTCTTTCCAGCCCATTTGAGGCTTTCGCAGAATATGAAGCAGAGATCGGTCTACCACCTGACACCATAAGGAAAATAAATTCAACTAATCCTGACACAAACGCTTGGGCCAAATTCGAACGTAGAGAAGTTGACCCACAGGAATTTGCCCGTCTTTTTGAAGAAGAAGCATTGCTGCTTGGTCACGAACTCGATGCACAAAGAATTCTTGAAGGTCTTCACGGAACCGTAAGACCGGCAATGGTAGAGGCCTTGAGTAATTGCGCATCCAAATTTAAAACAGCGATGCTCACAAACAACATCACCCCAATGCGGGAACAAGACTTAGACGAAGAGATCAAAAAAGTTGTAGAAATTTTCGATATTTTAGTTGAATCAAGCATAGAAGGGTGCAGAAAACCGGAAGAAAGGTTCTATGAAATAGCCTGTGAACGCCTTGCTGTAAACCCAGAGAGTTGCGTCTTTCTTGATGACCTTGGTATCAACTTGAAACCAGCGCGAGCCATGGGGATGAAAACCATAAAAGTCGTAGAACCTGAGAAAGCAATCGAAGAGTTATATGAAATCATAGGATTCCCAGCTAATTAAGCGCTAATGTCATCGTCATGCAGATTGTCACATGGAATGTAGCTGGCCTGAATGCCCGATTACACCGAGTCAAACTCTGGATAGAAGAAAATCAGCCAGATGTGCTTTGCCTGCAAGAAACAAAGATGACTGATGAAGTTTTTTCAAAGAAAGCAAAACCTATTTTTGATGAGTTGGGTTACGTATCTGTTCACAATGGACAGAAATCATGGAATGGCGTAGCAATTGTTTCAAAAGTCGGCATCGATGATCCACGAAAAGGGTTTGACGACGGAAGAAACGATCCTGATCCGGATGCACGAATAGTTTGGGCTACTTGCGCAAACATTCGAATAGCTTCCTGTTATGTGCCAAACGGAAGAACATTGGGAGATGATCATTACAAATACAAACTTGATTGGCTAGCACGTCTTCACGAAGACCTAAAGAAAAATTCAGATCCTGAAAAGAAACCAGTGGTAGCAGCTGGAGATTTCAATGTTTGCCCCAGGCCTGTTCTAGATGAATGGGATCCAAAAAAGGAATACAAGAATTTTGATTGGAAACTCAAGAAAACCATCACTGAAACGTTTGATTTGCCTGAAACGCATATAACCCAAGAGGCGCGTGAAGCATTAAAAAAACTAGATGAGATAGGAATGAAAGATGTTTACAGCGAACGTTTCCCGGAAGAAAAGGCAGACACTTTTTGGGAGTACCCGAAAAATGCTTTTCGAGACAAACGCGGACTAAGAATTGACCTTGTATTGGCTTCAAAAGTCTTGTCAAAATCCCTTAAATCAATAGAAGTTCATGCTCATGAATGCATGCCCGAGAAAATACTCAAAGAAGAAAATAAAGAACAAATAGAAAAATACAAAGATCCCAAAGGTGAATTCGTTAAACCCAGTGATCACGCACCCTTAGTCGCTGTTTTTGACTGGAAAAAATAAGTCAGTTTTCCCGTTTCGAAACTAGTTCAAGTATCTCTTTTCCATAACGCTCGGCTTTCACGGGCCCTATTCCTTTTACGCTGAGAAGCTCATCCAAATTGGCTGGTTGGACTTCGACAAGGTCTAAAAGAGTTTCATCATTAAAAATCACGAAAGCGGGAACGTCTGCGGCGCGAGACATAGAGAGCCTCCATTCCTTCAACTCCTGAACCTGCCGCGTTTCATTAAGGTTATTTTCGGGTTTTCTCCTCCTCGAAGACTTAACACGTTTCAACTGTTCTTCGTGGGTGAGGGGCTTTTCTAGATTTTTTATGGCACGTTCAATATTAAACAACCAAGGAGAAGGATCTCGTCTTCTTTTGCTGCCAGAAAAATTTCGATGGGTTGCCCAAGAGCAGAAAACTTTATCTTTTGCTCTTGTTAGAGCAACGTAAAGAAGCCGTCGCTCTTCGGCAATTGCACTGGAGTCTTTAGCATGTGCAATCGGAACAAGTCCCTGTTCTAATCCTGCTATATGAACTACAGGCCATTCCAGGCCTTTGGAACGGTGGAAAGTTGATATTTCAACTGCGTCATCACTCACTCCATAAAGGTTCTGTGATTGAGATTTAAGCCAT
>DBFL01000093.1 GCA_002294285.1 Candidatus Neomicrothrix sp. UBA881 | reverse complement strand
AACCATGCTCCTTCACTTGTTCGCCTCTGGCTAATCCCAATACTCTTTTTACCTAATACTGAAACTTCGCCGGTTGCCAATCCAGCAAAACAGACCTGAGAAGAAAATCTGTTTTTTAACAATCCATCACGATGAACTTTTCCCTCTATTCCTATTTCTTTTAGAGCTTTAGCCCAGAGTTCTCCAAGCCATAGGGAAGATCTACCTATATCATTTTCCCACAAGTGGTCACTTTTAGGAATGACAAAATCGACCCAAAGGACCCCTTCAGGTTCAAGAAAAACTGCTCCTCCCCCTGATTTTCTTCGAACGAACTCACAGTTTAAATTAATTTCCTTGGTTATATTTTTTTGAGCTGTTCCAAAGACCATCGTTGGCTTATCAACAGTATGAAAAATTATCTGCCTCATGTCGAACGTCGGTATTGTCAAATGCCTTTGGGAAACACTTCCGGTAGAATTTTTAATAGTCCAAGTTGTCATTGATTAAGTTTTCATTTTTTTAAGATCCGTTGCCCAAGACAGCCACGCAATCACAACTTCAGCATCTGGAAGATCGCTTTCATTACCCTGGTAAGTCAAAATTCTAAAATCAAAAAAGTCTTTGCTTGGTAAAGGCAAAAAAGGGAAGGTGTGGAACCATCCATTTTTAGCAATCCTAAAAATCTGCTTAATGGCAATCGGCCATAAAGCAGGTCTTCTGATCAAAAGTAAAAAAATATTCAAGATCCATTTTACTTTCAAGATGGGCTCTTTTCTTTTGAGTCCTGCCAAACTGCAGCAGCTCCCACAAGTGGAGCATCTTCTCTGAGAGAAGCAAAATCAATTTTCAAGTCTTTAGTGAAAGATAAGCCGCAGAAACTCTCAGCGGTCGAACGGACTTCAGTCAGGAAAGGTTCTCCAAATCCGAATGCTACAGAACCGCCAATTAGAACAAGGTCAATATTGAGCAAGTTGACAACCATAGAAATAGCTTTGCCTACAAAAAAACCACTTTTCATGATTACCTCTTCAGGTGCTTCTGATGGGGGTAATCCGGTTTCTTTTTCTATGGACCGCCCAGAAGCAACCGCTTCAAGACATCCGTAACTCCCGCAGTCACACTTAGGTCCATCTTCATCGACAGTAATATGCCCGATATGACCTGCATTTCCGTCCGCACCATCCAAAAGCCTTCCATCAAGCACTAGACCCCCGCCGATGCCTGTCGAAACCATCATCGCCAAATAGTTTCGCTCTTTCGAGGCAGCCCCGACCCAGCCTTCTCCTAGGGCAACTGCTTTCGCGTCATTATCCAGAGCAACTGGCAATCCAAGCCTTTCAGACAGCTTTGACCGCAATGGAAAATTTCGCCATTGTGGAATATTTAACGGAGAAATTTCTTCTCCGTTGTGTGACATCGGCCCAGCACTCCCTACACCACAGCCTTCTACTTTCACACCGTCTAATATTTCTTGACATAAGATAAGAAGGTTGTTGAATAACTCTTCTCCATCATTAGCTTCTGTGGGAATTGAAGATTTTTTTTCTACGACACCTTTTTGCGTCACTAGAGCAGCAGCTAGTTTGGTCGCACCTACATCTACTGCAAGGATTCCTTCATCCATCGTTCTTTCACGATCAACCTTGATTATCGCGACGAAAACGATCTTTCATCAGATCTCTAAATTTCTGAGAAGAATCGCCCAACTTAATACCTTTTTCTGCCCACATTGAGGACTGTGCAGCCTGCTGAATGCCGGTACGACCTAAATTTCTTGCATTTCTTTCGATGGCTAAGGCCGAAAATAGCATCAAAAGAAAGGCTCCGAAGGCCACTAAAAATGAAATCGACAAGGTCAGGAGCATACATACTACTCCTAGTAAGAAAACTAAAAGTGACCATTTTAAATTTTTGAACGACTTTGTATAGACGGTGGTCTCAGAAACTTCACGCGCTAAATCAGGATCACTCTCATAGAGATTCTCTTCAATTTCAAGAAGAATCCTCTCTTCGTCTTCTGAAAGTGGCATTTGTTTTATTCTCCCATCGTCAATGAAAACAGCCTAACTAAATTCTAACGCTTGTTAGGAAATTACACATCTCGGGAATACTGCTTACTTTTCCAGTTGAACATCTTTGTCTGGCCCCCACTGCTGCTCGCCTTTTCGCTTGACACGCATACCTCTAGATCCAAGCATGCTAGCTGGTCCGATTGAGGACACTCCAAAACGATCTCGGACTGATTCAACAGCACCTTCCATGTTTTCCCAGACAGAAACTGGATCTTCACCTAATTTAAGTTGCTCTGTAGCATCCCTATCGAAGTTTGTCACTGCGACCCCTAATAGTCTTATTCCTGGTGTTAGATCTAACCCGTTTAGCAAAGTTTTAGCCTCTTCGATCATCTGCGATGAAAGTGCTGTAGCTTGCGAAAAAGTATAAGAACGAGAAAGAGTAGTGAAATCCGGGTAACGAACTTTCAAAGAAATTGTTCGGCATTTCTGATCAGATTTTCGTAGACGCCACACAACCGCATCGACAAGACGAACCAACTCACGCTCTATTTCAT
>DBFL01000022.1:14888-29058 GCA_002294285.1 Candidatus Neomicrothrix sp. UBA881 | reverse complement strand
ACGGGCTAACACTTCCCCCTCCACAACTAGGGGTCTTTCTTCGATTTTACCTATTCCCAGAATCCCGGCTTGACCGGTTGAAATTATAGGAAGCGCCCAACGACCACCAAGCGAGCCGTAGTTGGTTATTGTAAATGTCGCACCTTGCATTTGATTAGCGGAAATTTTTTGGTTGCGAGCCAGTTCCACAAGTTCAGAAATAGTTTCTGCTATTTCGAAAATATCCATGGAGTCGGCGTTTTTGATAACTGGAACTAATAGGCCAGAGGGAGATGCTACTGCAATGCCTAAATTTACGAAAGAGGGGATAACGATACTTTCTGCCGGATTTCCGACTATATGCCCATTCATCATCGGAAAATTTTTGAGCGCCCGGACAGTTGCTGCCGCGATTATCGAAAGAGGTGTAATAGATGAAGCTCCCTTACGATTCACATTACGAAGTCTCGTTCTGAAATCTATAAGCAGGGAAGCATCTGTCTCGTCTAGGGAATGAATGTGAGGGATTTCATTCCATGAAGCAGTCATATTTTTAGCTACCACCCCTCTGACACCTTTTATGCTGTGTTCCCCAGGTTGCATGTAACCTAATTTTGCGTTTGGAACAGTTACGACAGATTTTTCAACTGTCAATGAAGAATCAGAGGTTGCCTCATTCGCGATTGTACGCCCCGATGCCGAACGAACATCTTCGTTGGTGATACGTCCAGAAGGCCCCGTTCCGTTAACATCCGATAAATCAACTGACAATTCTCGGGCCAGTTTTCTGGTTGCAGGAGATGCTTTAACTTTTGGAGATACTGCAACATTGTAGTTATTTTCGTGTTCTTTCGAATCGCTATTCTCGTTTCCTGAGATGTCAGATTCCGTCGTGTTTACATCTGAAGGGGTATCAGAAACGACAGCAGGTGTTGCTTCTTCTATTTCAATTAAAATATCCCCAACTTTGATTCTTTGCCCTTCTTCGCCGTTTAGACGGAGAACTTTTCCGGCTACCGGAGAGGGAAGTTCTGAACTGGCTTTATCTGTCAACACCTCTAGTAGAGCTTGATCTCTTTCGACAGTATCCCCGGGTCTGACGAACCATTCGACTATTTCAGCATCTTCTAGGCCTTCTCCTATGTCTGGTAGATAAAACTCGAACGCCATAAATATCAGTCTTTTTCTATCGACTTCAAAACTGCAGCACGTATTCTTTCCTCATCCGGTACATAGAAAGTTTCTAGCATGCCAACCGGATAGGGAACATCAAAACCAGAGATCCTAACAACCGGACTTTCCAGTGACCAAAAGCATTCATCGTTTATAGTGGCGATTATCTCAGATGCAAAACCTCCAGTTTCTGGAGCTTCTTGGACGACAACCGCTCTTCCGCATTTCGTGACAATCTCATTTATCGCTTCAGTATCGAGTGGCACGAGAGTTCGTAAATCTAATACGGCTACTGAAACTCCTTCTTTTTCAAAAGAATCTGCGACGCGTCTACAGAGTTCCACTTGGTAACTCCAGGAGATGATTACTACATCAGTGCCTTCTTTTACCAGGTTTGCTTTACCCAAAGGCACTATGTGTTCGCCGTCTGGGACCATATCCCGAATGCCTCTATATCCTCGTAGAGGTTCAAGGAAAAGCACAGGATCGGGATCTCGTATGGCAGAGGTTAACAAGCCTTTCGCATCAGAGGCGCTGGCGGGTAGGGCTATTTTCAATCCGGGAATGTTAGCGAATTGAGCTTCTAGGGAATCGGAATGGAGTTCAGGGGTTCTCACTCCGCCTCCAAAAGGCGCTCTAATCGTTATCTGTGGTTCAAAGCGGCTTTGCGTCCTATAGCGAAGCCTGGCTATCTGTCCGGCTATTTGATGCATAGCTTGATATGAGAACCCTAGAAATTGGATTTCTGCTACAGGAACCAGTCCAGCCATTGCTAAACCCACAGATGAACCAGCTATAGCGGCTTCTGAGATTGGGGTATCGACTACACGATTTTCTCCAAATTTTTCGATTAAGCCCTCAGTAGCTCTAAATACGCCACCGTTTCTTCCAACATCTTCTCCCAAGATCACTATTCGTTCATCTCTGGCCATTTCACTATGCAACGTTTCATTTATAGCTTCGAGCATTGAGAGCTCTGAGGATTTATCACTCATGAGCGCCTCCTAGTGATTCGAGAAGGTATTTCCTTTGTTTGGAAAGTCTTAAAGTTTCCGTTTCAAAACAATGGTCCAATACTGAGGAAGGTTGAAGAGGGGTGTTTTTAGCTTTTTCAAGAGCTTCGTCCATTCTTTCAAGTGCATATTTTTCGACCTCATTTTGCTTCTCATCACTCCAGAGGTTTCTTTTCTTCAACTCTTTTTGAAGAGATAGAAGCGGGTCTCTTTTTTTAGCAGCCGAAAGCTCTTCAGATGGAACATATCTTGTGGGATCATCTGCCGTCGTATGAGCACCTAGCCTGTAAACGGTAGATTCAATCAGAGTAGGCCCCTTCCCATTTACCGCTCTTTCTCTGGCTTCAGAAACCGCCTCAAATACAAGTGAAGGGTCATTTCCGTCAACTTGCACCCCGGGAATTCCGAAAGCTGAAGACTTTGACGCAAAACTGTCAGCGGCAGTCTGAAGGCTTGTCGGTGTCGAAATTGCCCATTGATTATTAACACAAAGGAAAATCACTGGCGCCTTTAGAACTCCAGCAAGGTTTCCGGCTTCATAAAAGTCGCCTTCAGAGCTTGCCCCATCTCCAAAAAACACTAAAACCGCTCCTGGGTCATTCTTGAGCGACATTCCCCAAGCCAATCCAACCGCGTGGGGAATAGAGGCAGCTAGAGAAATTTGAGAGGGAACGACTTTGATCGGATCTGGTATATGACCACCAAGCGGATGCCCCAGATTGTACAGCATAAAGGCGTCAAGTATTTCGGGTCCATATCTACGCAACCCTAAGGGTTCACGGTACTGAGGAAGAACCCAGTCACTTTCAGTTTCAAGCGCATGTACTGCTCCGACAATCGTGGCTTCATGTCCATCAATGGGGGCAATTGTTCCAATTTGACCTTGGCGTTGCAAGTTCCAAAGTCTTCCAGCTTGTGTTCGAGCAATGACCATATCCTCGAAGATCATCTGTAGTTGATTGTCATTAGGTTTTGGCATTTTTCTCCAAAGATCTCTAGAAATGAACAATACCTGCAAGAGTCCCTCTTGTCATTGCCGGTCATCGCTAATTACGACGTGTCGGAAGTCACGTGTTCAGTCAGCCAAATTTTGTTTGAAGGACAGTAATCTGAAAATGTTCTCAATTTAATACTCGGTTGATTTCCCCCTAATCTGAAGCCGAGAGAAACGTACGCCCCACTAGGTGGGGCGTACGCTATTTACGGCGATTTTTTTTCTCATTAGAGTGATTGAAATACTTACAAAGAGAGGTTTTTATGGCAGGCAGTCGCAGGGAATTGATTCAGATGACAGAAGAAGAAGTCAGACATTTCATCGAAGAGCAAAAAAGCCTTCAAGTGTCTTGTATCGGAGTTGATGGTTGGCCTCATTTAACAACTCTTTGGTTTGCCGTCGTTGATGAAAAAATCGTTTTCGAGACCTATACGCGCTCCCAGAAAATTTTAAACCTGCATAGAAATCCCAACATAACTGTTCTTCTGGAGGATGGTCTAGTCTATGAAAAATTACGCGGTGTGATGATCAAAGGTGTTGCATTGCTCGACGACAAGCCCGAAAACGTCGAAAAATATGCGAAGGCAGTCATGATCCGAAACCAACCTGAATATGGTGAAGAGATTCTTGCAGAGGCAGCGAAACAAATGTCATTGAAGCGTACAGCAGTGATTGTGGAGCCTAAAGAAATAATTTCCTGGGATCATACGAAGCTGGGTGGCACCTACTGAAATTTACTGACTAGCAATCTTCTTCTAACATAGGCACGTGGAAAATCTTATTATTCCGAGCGATTTGATCGAACCCCTTTTTGAATTGCAAGCAGAGGATCTATTGCTGGGACAACTTGAACATAAGATTAAAAATTTGCCGGAACGCGAAAAACTCCTCCTCTTAAAAGATGAAGAAGACAAGACAGAAAAAAGTATTTCTGGGTATGAATCCGAAAGACTCGAGTTGACAAAAAAAGAAAAAAGACTCGATCTTGAGCTGTCTTCAATTGAAACACGACTTCTTGAAGTGGATGAAAAGTTATATAGCGGTCTGATAACAACTGAAAAAGAAGCAAAGAGCTTGCAGGACGAAATTGTTCATCTGAAAGAACGCCAAGACGTTTTAGAGTCAGAATTACTTGAAACCTTGACCATGGTGGAAGAGGCGTGTGAAAGCATCGAACGCTCTAACTCTTTACTAGAAACGCAAAAGAATGATATTCAAAATACTGAGTCAGATTTAAATGCTGCAGAGGGCGAACTAGGAGAGAAGGTTTCACAAGCAAAAACAAGACGTGTGGAAATAGTTGAGAAACTTACGGAAGAAATACTAAGTTCCTATGAAACGTACCGACGCCATTTCCCGTCGGATGCAGTAGTTCGTTTCGACGGCCCCACTTGCAACGGTTGTCATTTAACTATGTCAGCAATGGAGGCTGATCGTATAAAAGGTCTTGAGTCCGGAAGCGTTAGCGAGTGCCCAGAATGTGGACGACTAGTGGTGCGTTGAATGTTTCTCTGGTTCTGTGTGCTTTCAATAGTAGGAACAGCTCTAATCTTCAGGAGTCCCTTTCTTGATTACCGGTTAGTAGCCCTAGGGTCGTTATTACCTGCTGTGGAAACTACTTTGGGATTCAAATGGTTGCTCCATACTCTGATTTTCGGAGTAGCTGTTCTGGTAATGGTGATGCTTCTAGGAAAAGGAAGACGCAAAATCCAAAGAAAATTTTTACCTGTCCCTATAGGCCTATTGTCACATTTAGTTTTGGATGCTACTTGGACTGAAAAGGAGATTTTTTGGTGGCCCTTCACAGGCCGAGAAATATTGGGCAATAGAGTTAGCCGGCTTGAATTTTCTTTACCAGTAGTAGTGACACTTGAATTGTTGGCGATCATTATCGCTCTATGGGCATGGAGAAAGTTTGATTTTAGGAATTCCAGCAACCGTTCTGCATTTATAAAATACGGCCACCTTTATTCATTAAGGATCAATTGATGTTAACCATAGTCCGCCATGGCAGAACAGAATTTAACGCAAACGGAAAACTGTTGGGAAGAAGTGACCCTGAGCTCGACAGTGTCGGCCGAGAACAAGCTGAAAATCTGGCGAGTCGCTTGGGAAAAGTTGGACTAGTAATTTCGAGCCCTTTAAAACGAACCATGGAAACTGCGAGTTATATAAGTGACAGTGTCGAGCCAGATAACCGTTGGTTGGAGTTGGACTATGGTGAACTCGAGGGTTCTCCAATAAAAAATGTTCCAGCTGACACGTGGAAAAAATGGCAATCAGATGTTAACTGGGCACCGCCACAAGGAGAGTCATTCAGTGAACTGAATGAGAGAGTGACCGGGGCTTGTGAAGAGTTAATAGAAATTTCGAAGAATCAGAATGTCGTAGTGGTCACCCATGTATCACCAATAAAGTCGGTATTGGCATGGGTTCTCGGCGTTGGCATTGAAATTGCATGGAGATGCCATGTCTCTCCCGCATCTTCTATGTCAATAGATACCACAAGTAATGGTCCAATCTTGCAGAACTTTAACTTGCTTAGTGAATACCACCAGTGACAACAATCACCTAATTTTATTAACTAGAAATAGTCTTGGGTATTAGATCAGGTTAAAATGGGATCATGAAAAGATACGCTGCAGTTATTTTTACAGTCACCCTGGCAGTAGCCGCTACAGGCCTCGTATCGGGAACTAATTCAGTTACGACAGCACCCTCTGTCGATGTTGAAGCTGATAACTCTAGTTGGTCACCATCAGTTGAGAACATGGTTACAAGATTGGTTCAAAACGGGATGTCAAACTCAGGAGTTTGTCCAACCTCAGCCTGATCGTAAATCGGCTTTAAACTTCTTCTTTCCAGCATGAACAACCGCAGTTAACTTCTTCGGTGCATTCACAATTTGTTCCGCACGTGCAATCTGTACTTAAAGTCTCCATGCAATAATTATCGCGTATTTTAAATAAAAACACAATGTTTATGGTGAGCCGACCTGTAGGCGGGGTTCTGTCCACCAAATCCTTGGGATTAGGTTAGGTGATCATCCATCTATGCGGTCTACCTGGGAGTGTCATCGGACGAGCAATCCTCTCCCTGCTTGACCTTGCTCCGAATGGGGTTTACCAAGCCGAATAGGTCACCCTATTCGCTGGTGCGCTCTTACCGCACCGTTTCACCCTTACCTGTTTTCGAAAATCGAATCATCGGCGGTCTATTTTCTGTGGCACTTTCCTTCAAGTCACCTTGACTGGCCGTTAGCCAGCATTCTGCTCTGTGGAGCCCCGACCTTCCTCAGTGCAACGCACCGCGATCACCCGGTCGGCTCACCGTAACAAGTCTGTCTATTTATGATGAGATAAGCAACTTTATTTAATAGAAGAAGCGTTTAATATTTTCAAAATAACGCAGCTTGGTAATAGAATTTTTACAGTTCGTGGATTATTTTCCTCAAAAATACGGAGTAGTTATGCTTGAACAATTTGGCGGTTGGTCTGGAGTTCTATCTGATCTCTGTGAAGGTAAAAATTTACCAAGTGAAAATACAGAGGCAGTTTTAACTGAGATTCTTTCAGGCGAAGCTGACCCTTCCCAGATAGCTGCTTTCCTCGTAGCGCTTAAAGTTAAAGGTGAGACAACCGAAGAAATTACCGGTCTTGTAAGAGCGATGCTAAATGCCGCTGAAACTCTTCCTTTGCCTGAGGGAACTATCGATATTGTTGGAACTGGAGGTTCTTCACAGAGACGTGAAGCTGCTCTTAATGTTTCGACAATGGCGTCTTTTGTTGCAGCTGCAGCTGGAGCGGTGGTTTGCAAGCACGGCAACAGAAAAGCTTCCTCTACATCCGGAGCATTTGATCTATTGGATTCTTTGGGACTCCCGGTAGAACAAACCCCCAAAGAAGTGGCAGAACAGGTAGAAAAATACGGCTTAGGCTTCGCATTTGCGAAAACGTTTCATCCTGCAATGCGTTTTGCTGGCCCTGTAAGAGCTGGGATAGGAGTTCCCACAGTGTTTAATATTTTAGGACCCCTGTCGCATCCGGGACGACTGAAGCGCCATTTGATCGGAACTTCTAATCTGAAAATCGCTGGACAGATGGCAGAAGTTTTAATGGCTAATGGTTCAGAACGAGCTTGGGTTGTAACTGGTGAAGATGGAGTTGATGAGATATCGGTAACAGGACCTTCTAACATAGTTGAGTTGAAAAATGGAGAAATTTCCGAATGGGTGCTAGACCCTGTTGATTTAGGAATTTCCTATTCTTCCCCTGATGACCTTAAAGGTGGATCAGCTGAAAAAAACGCGCAAATTGCTCGACAGATTTTTTCAGGTGCCGAAACAGGTGCAAAGCGTGAAATGGTTTTACTTAATGCCGCTGCTGCATTGGTTGTATCGGGAGTTGTTAGTGATATAAATGAGGGTTTGAAAAAAGTTGCCGACTCAGTCGACACTGGAAGAGTTACTCAACTTCTTGATTCACTGATTTGAGTTTCTGAAAAGAAAATGGCTCCAAGTAGCCTTCCGAATAAACGGTTAACTCCTTGGAGCCATTCCTCGTTTTAGACTTTGTTTCTTTTCAGAAACTAAATTGGAAAATCCAACATCTAAAACTGTCAGTTTCATAAATTTTTCAGGGTCACAAATTTTTGATCTGAAGCGGTGACTTCATTTCAAATGTTTGTGTACATCCGAAAGATTTTGTAACTAACGAGACCAAGAATAGTCACAAAGCTAGAAGAATCAAGTCCGGCAATAGAAATCCACATAAAAATAAATTATTTCCACAAGAAAAATGTCTCTATACACAGACAAATCCACAGACCTGCTAGTGATCTTTAATCCCACCAGGTTTTTCTCTCGATTAAAACGTCTTTGAGAGTCGAGGGCTCATCTGTCATTAGTCCATCCACTCCTAAGTCGAGCAGTTCGTGCATTTTGTCAGGGTCATCTATGGTCCACACATGGACTTGAAGACCTTTCGCATGTGCGCGCTGCACGAATTCACGTGTAACTATTTTCACTGGTCCGGAGCGTTGAGGGACTTGAAGACAGTGATATGTAAATCTTGAGTTTATTCTTGCATATTTTCCCGCTAAAAACTTCATTACAGACTTAGGTCCCGCTGAAACGCACAACTCTGGTCCCAGAGATTTGCGTATTTGCTTAAGCCTTTTGTCAGAAAAAGAACCGATACAAACACGAGATATTGAATTAGTTTTCTCAATCATTTCTATTAATGGAGTTACTACAGAATCTGATTTTGGATCAATATTTATCTTTGCTTCAGGGAATAGTTCCAAAAGTTCAAGCAGAGTGGGAATAGTTGCATAGTTATCGATTTTGATTTGAGAGAGTTCTTTTAGAGTGAGATCAGAAATTTTCTCTGAGATATTTGCAACTCTTTCGAGTGATTCGTCATGAAAAGCGATCACTTCTCGATCTTTGGTTAAATGAACGTCTGTTTCTAGATACTTGTAACCAATATCTATTGCATTTTTGAATGCTGGAAGTGTGTTTTCTGGGAAAACACCTGCACCTCCTCTATGTGCAAATGGGATGGGTGTCGGATGGTCTAGAAAGGGAAGTAATTTTGGATTCACTGAAGTGTTCATAATAAAAGATTACTCAATCTTCATAGAGTATTAACCTTTTACGGTACGACTCGAGAGTAGCCTTTAGTTATGGCGCGTCGTACTAAAATTATCGCAACGATTGGTCCTGCTTCTGAGTCAGAAGAAGCAATCCGCGGACTCATTAGGGCTGGAATGGACGTAGCGCGATTGGGTTTAGCGCATGGAAGCATAGAAGACGCAATAAGCAGATTGCAATTGATTAGGAGTATTGCAAAAGAGGAGAATAAGACAGTAGGTATTTTAGTTGACTTACCTGGTCCGAAAATTAGATTGGCTTCCTTTGGAGATTCTCCTGTTCTCTTAGCAGAAGACTCTATGGTCAAGGTTCAAATAGGTGATTCTTCAAGTAATGATTCAGTAATTCAGGTCGATTATGAAAATTTATTTAATGATGTCCACTTGGGTGATCGTCTAATCGTTGGTGATGGTCGAGGAGTAATCCAGATTGAAGAACGAAAAGAAAACCACTTAGATGCCCGCGTCATACATGGGGGAGTGTTAAGTGGAAGGCCGGGCCTTTACATACCTGCCAGCCGATTATCTGTTTCAGCACCGACTGACTGGGATCTGCAGGCTTTAGATCGATTTTTGGAATTAGAAGTCGACATGGTAGCTCTTTCGTTTGTTCGCTCAGCTGCTGATTTGGCCAAACTTTCTTTGGATCCTCATCCGGACGGCCCTTTAGTTGTCGCAAAAATAGAAACTAGAGATGCAGTAGAAGACCTTTCGGAAATCATTGAAGCGTCCGGAGCTGTAATGGTTGCACGAGGTGACCTTGGAAATGAATGGCCGATACAAGAACTGCCAATACTTCAAAAAGAAATTATCCGCAAGTGTATAGCCCTTGGAAGACCTGCCATTACAGCAACGCAAATGTTGGAATCGATGATCATAGCTCCGGACCCTACTCGCGCTGAAGTTTCCGATGTAGCCAATGCTGTTTGGGATGGCACGAGTGCTTTGATGCTCTCTGGCGAAACAGCAGTCGGCGCAGATCCGGTTAATGCCCTCGAAACTATGTCACGGATAGCAGAAAGGGCCGATGATGTTTTTGATCACCGTTCCTGGGGCGAAGAATTGTCAGAAATGAGATTAACTGACACTGACGATCCGAACACATCAGTTACGGATGCTATGACTCAAGCTACTTATCGTGCAGTTACTGAATTAGGGGTAGAAACAATTCTTTGTATTTCCGGAACAGGTTTCACAGTTCGTTCAATGGCTAGATTTAGACCCACTGCAAGAATAATTGGATTAACTTCAGATGTGAGAACAGTAGGTCAGTTGTCATTGAGCTGGGGAACAGAGTCGATTCATTTGTCAGAAGGCGGAGATATAGACTCACGTATCGATGCAGCTTTGCGTTTGGTGAGAGACGGTTTGGGACTCGAAGAAGGTCAGCTTGTAGCGGTTCTGGCTGGGACAAATGCTAATGCAAGGGCGACTAATGTTCTAAGAGTCGAACAGATTCCTTTTTCTTAAGTTAAGACTCATCGCAAAACGGGTTTTTACCTAAAGGGATTTGTATGTTCTGTCCAAAGATCTCACAACTGCACGTACTGATACAGCCCGAGAGTTCTGATCTCTCACTCCATACTCCTAGCGCTAAAGCAAAAACGATCGTGAGGAAGCTCAATTTCAGTAACAATTTACTAACAAACCTTAGGATAAGCAGCAGGATTACCCCTAAAAGCACTAACGCGACAATAGTTAAATTCTCGACAAGTTTTGGTGAAACCCATTCTGGAAGGTACTTCTCATTGTTGAGTTCAGAAATGACATTAGACACATATGAAGATTAGTCAGAGTGGCACTGGCATAAGTGGAGGGCCGGCAAAATGAAAGGGGATTGACATTCACTACTTGAAAAACTAATAGAGTGAGGCCGTGGAAAATTTACTGACTAATGACTTTGGAGGAGCTGTATTAGCTGGTGGTGCTAGTGAAAGAATGGGATTCAATAAGGCCTTATTAGAGATAGACGGAGAACCCCTCGTACTTAAGGTCTTGAATTCACTAACAGAAGCAGGAATTGTTGATTCGAAAATTGTCGGAGGTGATTTGGATTCCTACAGTGAATTCGGTTTTGGATTCATCGAAGATACTTACCCAGGTGAAGGACCGCTTGCTGGAATAATTACTGCGTTAGATCATTACAAGAATTTAGACAAAGGCCATGTTTTTATACTTGCTTGTGATCTTCCAAATGTTTCATCATCATTTATTAATCAGATGTGTATCGAGTCGCTTGAAGCACCAGAATCTATAGTGATTCCTACAAGCAATGGACACATGCAGTGGATGCATGCTTCATGGCCTGTCGTAATTTTAGAAAATTTGATTGAATCTTTTCAAAAGGGAGTAAGAGCTCCGTGGCGAGCATGTGAGGGCCTTCCCCTTCTGGAAATTAACTTAGCTGATAAGGACTATCTAGTTGATGTTGATTCACCACAAGATATCGCAAGGTTTTTGAAATAGAAATTGATTTGGAAGGAAGAGCAAACTGATAGAAGAGAAAGATAAATATAGTCTTATTGATTCCAATGATGCTCTTAGTGATCTTTTTACTGACCTAAAGAGTGCTGAAATTTTGGCTATTGACACCGAGTTTCATCGTGAAGGCACCTATTTTCCGAAAGTTGCTTTGATCCAAATTGCATGGAGTGATGACAAGGTTGCACTCTTGGATCCGTTGTCTTGCGACTTGCAGATACTCTCAGAATTATTTGAAACCGACATACAGTTCGTAATGCATGCCTCCGCTCAAGATCTGGAGGTTTTTCACCGAATTTGCGGAAAATTACCCAAGAAACTTTTCGATACTCAAATAGCAGCCGGTTTTCTTGGCTTATCTAACCCTTCACTTGCCATTCTTTATCAGAAATACCTTGGAATAAATCTCCCCAAGGGAGACAGGATGACGAATTGGTTGCTACGACCTCTTACGGAAAAACAAAAGTCTTATGCAGCTTCTGATGTCGCTCACTTGATCGAAATTTATGAATTGCAAAAAAATAAACTAATCGAATTGGAGCGTATTTCTTGGGTCGAAGATGAGTGTGTCGCATTCCTGGAAAAGGAGTCCCTTCGTCGCTCACCCGATCAAGCATGGCGGAAAATCAAAGAATTAAAGCGCTTGAAGGGAAGATCGAAAGATGTGGGGCGTTCAGTTTCCCGTTGGAGAGAAATGGAAGCGGCAAGATTAGATGTACCTGTAAAAAGAGTTTTATCTGATCTGGCGATTATTTCTATTTCGCAACAGCTTCCCAAATCGGAGCATGAGCTTCGCAATATTAGGGGAATGGAAAGCCAAAAGTTGCGAAACGGATATAACGAAGCAATTCTAGATTTAGTTAGTAATGCACCTTCTTTTCCTGAGGAAAATACAAAGGAAGATGTTAACTATAAGAATTCTGATTCGAAGGCAGCAGTTTCATTGATCACCGCTTATATCTATCAGTTAGCTCGAGATTCAGAAATCGACCCTTCATTTATTGGAACACGAAACGACATAGAGGCACTAGTTGCTGGTGAAACGGAGTCGAAGTTGATGAGTGGTTGGAGGGCAGAGCTAGTTGGTGAAGCTGCTAGCAAAATTTTGTCAGGTAAAGCCTCACTGTTTTTCGACGGCGAGAACCGGATAGTTTTAGAGCCGCGAAAATAGAAAGAAAGTGTCACATTTAAACTTAAGTATTAGCTATGATTGCTTCTTGTTGAAGTAAGTGGAGGTTTCACGTTGAAAAAGGGACGTCACCGTCGTTTTGAAGAAGCGAGGGCTTTAAAACGTAACCAAGAGATGGATATTGATTCAATTTTGGAAAGTTTGAATAACGATGAGGAAACCGAGAATAAAGATGAAGGACATTCACCTGCTTTTGAAGCATGGGCGTCAGATTTTGAAGATGAAGAGGATCATCCCGAAGAAGACAAAACTTAACTAGCCGCCCGTTTCGTCGAGTATTTCGTCAAGTTTTAAAATCTCGTCACTTCGTAGTACGCCTATAAAGGATCCTCCCGGATCTGTTACTGCGAGAATATCTGTATGCATATTTTCCATAGCGGCAATTGCATCTCTTAGAGACCAAGATGGTGTTGCTGTTGGCAGTTCGTTTTGAATTAGGTCAATTACTTTAACCTTCTCCCAGTCGCCTCTATCTATTTCTGAAATATCACTGAGACTTATAATTCCCAAGTATTGATCTTTTTCCACTACAGGAACTGAAAGTTCACGTCTTCCTAAAACGTGAGAGTAAACGAATTCAGAAACTGATGCATCTGGTGGAACAGTCAGTACGTCGGTTGTTAAAGCAGAAGTTACGGGAAGTGTGAATCTTCTTTCGAGGTGTCCTAATCTTACGCTGTGTTGATGTTCTGCTACAGATGACTTGCCTGCAACCAGCTGGCTGACTGCTGCTGCTATAAGTGCCGGCACGACGAATGTTCCTGCTGTAGATTCGGCTACAAACATTACTGCTGAGATGGGCGCACGGTAACCGGCGCCTAAGAAAGCTGCAAGGCCAAGTGTTGGGTATAGACCTGGTCTGTCTGATCCAATCAACTCACCCGTAAATTGACCCAAGATAACACCTTGTGCAGCGAGTGGTATGAAAAGACCACCCACGCCACCAGCAGCTAGTGTCACAAGGGTGGCAGAAATTCTTAGACCAAACAGCAAGGCTATTAGACCCAAGCCATTATCTGGTGAAACCACCCATTCCATTGCTTCAATTCCCGGCCCGATAGTTAATGGAGACCCAAAAGCGGCATCGGCAGAAACAGCAAGTGCAGCCAAAATAAGTGCAGCAAAGATGACTCTTGGAACGAAAGAAGTCTTTCGTGATTGACTTTTCGACCACCTGACCAGCCAAGCCATAGAACGGCCTCCAAGTCCAGCTAGCACGCCTAGAAGAAGAGCGCCAAACAAGTCACCCGTTTCCACCCCAGTAAAAAGATCGGCTAGTTTTGACGCATCAAACCAGGCCATACTCTCTCCAGAACCTACTTGTACGCTTTTCAAATCGACACCTATTCGGTATTCAGGGTCATTCAAGAAAGGAACTACCGCTTTAGTGCCTACAAGATTTATATAAGTCACATAACTGGTAGCAGCCGCAAAAAGAGAGGGAAGTAAAGCACGTCTGTTCACATCATCTCTGTAAGGAGCTTCGAGAGCGAAGAGAACACCTGTTGCTGGTGCTTTAAAAACTGCAGCAACACCCGCAGCTGCACCCGCAGTTAGGAGCACCTGTATATCTTCTCTGCGTAACCAATTTTTGAAACGCTCGGAAAGAGTTATACCGGTTGTGGCTCCTGCATATATAGAGGGCCCTTCCAAGCCAAGTGAGCCTCCAAAACCGATTGTTGCAACACC
>DBFL01000022.1:0-14517 GCA_002294285.1 Candidatus Neomicrothrix sp. UBA881 | reverse complement strand
TGAAAGGCTTTCACAAATTCATCTGAAGTTCCTGAACTGGTGTTTTTACCCAAGAAGCGAATAATTGAAACTGCTAAAAGTAAACCTATGCCGGGAGCTATAGAAATTTGCCATAAAGGTCGACTTGAGATTTCTTCAAACAATATTTCATCGGTAAGTATTTCAAAACCTGCGATTATGAAAGCGACTAGAAAGCCGGTCAGTATCGAGAGTAGGAGAAGAGGACTGTTCCCTGTGGGTAGCAGTTTTTTAAGTTTCTCCATTAGTCCATTCATACAGGGAGTCAAGAGATGATCCTCATATATGGGAAGATTGACTTGAATTCTTAAAAATAAGAGGCAGAATTGTTTATGCGTAGAAGACGGCAAAAGATCGATGATCCACTCGTTCAAGCTCTTATTGAAGCTCTGGATTCGAAGCGGGTAACAGATGGTGCATCGGCTCGGCGTTTATACAGCAGGGATGGTTCCGTTATGGAAGGTGGACGTGCAGGCGTTGTGTGCTTCCCAGAGACAACTTTAGAAGTTGCCGAGTGTGTTGCTCTTGCTAATAAATTTGAACGCGAGTTTGTAACGAGAGGAGCTGGTACCGGATTAGCAGGCGGGTCAGTTCCTTGTAATGATCCGATAGTTATCGTGACCACTCGAATGAACAAAATACTTGAGGTGAATTTCGAAAAGAAAATCGCCTGGGTTCAACCCGGGGTAGTCAATTTAGACTTATCTTCCTCTTTGAAAGGCACAGGGCTCCACTTTGCTCCAGATCCATCTAGTCAGCAAGCTTGCACAATAGGTGGGAATGTTGCTAACAATTCTGGAGGTCCACACTGTTTGGCCTATGGAGTTACCAACACACATGTCGCAGCAGTAGAAGTGGTTCTTCCAGATGCTTCAATAGTTGAGCTGGGAAGTACAGAAGGAGAGATGTGTGGGTACGACCTACGTGGCGTTTTTGTGGGTGGAGAAGGAACTTTAGGTGTTGCAACAAAAATAGCTGTACGTTTGACAGCAGATCCCCCAACAGTAGCCACTTTGCTTCTCGATTTTTCAAAAATTACTGAAGCTGCACAAACCGTAAGTGAAATAATCGCTGATGGCATTTTGCCGGCTGCATTGGAATTAATGGATAGGAATGTCGTGGCAGCAGTAGAACCGTTTGCTAATGCAGGTTATCCATTGGATGCTGAGGCAGTACTTATTGCCGAAGTGGATGGTTTGCCTGATGGTGTTAATAAAGAAATTGAGCGAATAACCCAAATATCAAAGAACAATGGTGCTAGAGAAGTAAGGATTGCTACAGAACTTGAAGAAAGAGAACGAATCTGGAAAGGTAGAAAAAGCGCTTTTGGTGCAATTGCCAAAATAAAGCCCGATTACTACTTGCATGACACCGTAATACCAAGAGCACGCCTCGCTGAGGTAATTAAAAAGGTGTACGAGGTTGCTGAAAAGTATGAACTTTTAGTGATGAACGTTTTCCATGCAGGTGATGGAAACTTACATCCTCTGCTGGTTTTCGACTCGCGTATTGAAGGAACTTTGGAGAGAGTTAGAAAGGCAGGAGAAGAAATAGTAAATATCTCTCTTGAAGCGGGTGGCGTCCTTTCGGGTGAACATGGAATAGGGCTCGAAAAGCAAAAATTTATGACAATGCAATTCTCGGAAAGAGACTTAGAAGCTCAAGACGCTCTGCGTCGTGCTTTCGATCCTGATAATCGCTCAAACCCGCATAAAGTTTTGCCCTCTGGTGCCTCATGTGGGGAATTAAATTCTTTGAATGAGATCCCTGAAGGTGTTTGGATATGAAAAGCATGGAGGAATTTGTTGAAGAGGTAGGGGTTGACTGTCTGGTGACTGTCAAAGGTGGAGGAACGCGCTGGGAGGTGGGCGGATCTCTACTTGATGGAACAAAAGAAGTTGCAGCTCCAATAGGCATTGTAAATGTTCAGCCGGAAGAAATGATTGTAAAAGTGGGAGCAGGTACAAAGTTGGACGTGCTAATGGAAGAGTTATCAAACTTCAATCAAGAAGTTGCTCTTTGTGGATTAAAAGAATCGACAGTCGGTGGCTGTCTCGCAGTTGGTTCGAGTAGTCATAGAAGAGCGCGAATAGGAGCAGCATCTGATGTTTTACTTCAGGCAGATTGCGTTGGAGCGGATGGTAAAAAATTCACAGCAGGAGGTCCGACTGTAAAAAATGTAACAGGTTACGATATTTGCAAACTCTTAGTTTCATCTTTGGGGACTCTGGCTTTACTGGGAATAGTGACTTTAAGAACTAGACCAAAACCAGAAAAGCAAACATGGCTCAGTGGGATGGTGGGATTCAATGAAATAACGGCCCGCTGTTATCGTCCAGCTAGTGTCTTATCTGACGGCGTTAAAACGTTTGTGCTGCTAGAAGGGTATGCAGAGGACATTGATAAAGAGGCATCTTCGCTGAATGAAATTGGGATGCTGGAGATGGAGAAAGGCCCTGAAATTCCACCTGCTCTAAAAGGAAACTATAAAAACACTTCAGGTGAAGGTCTACTTGATTTGCAAACTGGTGTTCTTCATTCTCATAATAATCAAAAACGAATAGAGGTCTCCGAGAAAGTAAGAGAGCTTTCTTCAAGAGTCAAAGACAATTTTGATCCTACTGGAAGATTAAATCCTGGTAGGAGTCCTTATTTTTCGTGAAACAGGTGCATAGATGAACACTGCAGACAAAATCTTTTCCTTAGATTCGGAAGTACTCAACGCTTGTGTCTCTTGTGGTCTGTGTCTTCCGCACTGTCCCACTTACAGGGTTACTGGAGATGAACGACTGTCTCCACGTGGAAGAATTTCTCTAATGCGAATCTCTGAATCGTCAGAATTCGTTCCCACCCAGGAATGGATTAACTCGATGGATACGTGCGTTCAATGTTTGGGGTGTGAGACTGCTTGCCCCTCTTCTGTCCAGTTCGGAGATTTGATTTCTGAGACTAAAAAAAATCT
Organism: Candidatus Neomicrothrix sp. UBA881; assembly: GCA_002294285.1. Taxonomy (GTDB): domain Bacteria; phylum Actinomycetota; class Acidimicrobiia; order Acidimicrobiales; family MedAcidi-G1; genus MedAcidi-G1. The sequence continues at coordinate 11,537 of DBFL01000022.1, read as the reverse complement.
TCGACATGTTAGAAAACTGCCAATAAGTGTTAGGTGCGGACTTAAAGTTATTGCACGACCTTTCTTACTGAAAGTTGCTACATTCTTTATTTCTTACCTTCAAAAACTGGGACTTTTTCGTAACTCTTCCTATATCCCCTCAGGAGTTCCTTCTGTAAAAAGAAAACTTTCAGTTGATGATTCAACAGGAGAACCTGTTCTGTTCACAGGTTGTGTAATGAATTTTTGGACCCCTTGGGTACACGAAGCAGCTTTGAAATCTCTGAAATTTTTTGGAGTTAGCCCAGATGTTTCTGGCAACAAAGTGGGATGTTGCGGTGCTTTGCACGAACATTCGGGTTTAACGAAGGAGTTCGAAAAAATGGCGCAAAAAGTGATTGAGAAAATGCCTGACACAGTTCCCATTTTGGTTAACTCTGCCGGCTGTGGGGCTGTTTTGAAAGAATATGGAACTTTATTGAAAACTGATGAAGCAAAAGAATTTTCGAAACGAGTCTTCGATGTTCACGAATGGATGGCTGTAAATTTCGAACTTCCTAAAAAATCTGCTGAAAAAGAAGCAGTCATAGTTCAGGATCCTTGTCACCTTCGACATGTACAGAACTCTCATCATCACGTAAGAGACCTTTTGGACCCTTTTTTAGAAATAGTTGAACTCTCTGACGACGGGTTATGTTGTGGCGCTGGAGGTGTTTATTCTTTGACTCAGAGGGAACTTTCTACTGAAATTAGACAACTCAAGAGTACGGCTCTTAACGAAGTCATGAAAGGAAAAGGAACGCTTAGAGTAGCAAGCGCGAATCCGGGCTGTGTAACGCATTTACAAGCCGAAGGTTTTGAGATGAAACACCCACTTGAGTTAGTAGCAGACTATTTAAGTGAAATGGATCATCAAAGTGTGGAGAAGTTAAATGAATTCTGAAATTGAAGGAATAAAATCTCAAATTGAAATACTTGTCGAAAAAGTTGCTGATCTGACCCTGCATGAACTAAGGGAAAATTTAGACGCAGGTGGTGAGAAGGCGTCAGCGAAAGAGAAGCAGTTGGCACGAGCTAGACGCTCCCTGGAAAAAGCAGCTCACATTCTTTCAGGTTTAGATGATTAACTAAGCGTTTATTAGCGGCAGAAGCGTCCGGCCATTGCCATTTATTTTTAACTTTTTGTTAGGTTCAACATCTCCATACAACGTGCTGCGTTGCACAAGTTCCCTTCCTAGGGGCTCTATAAGGGCTTCAAAGTCAGATTTTTTTACCATTTGTCCATGTTGAGCTCCCGCGGCTCGTGAGATGTTTTCGTCAATTAAAGTGCCCCCTAAATCATTCACCCCTGCTTGTAGCAATTGAGAAACACCTTCGAACCCGATTTTTACCCATGATGCTTGGACATTAGAAATCAAACCGTTGTAAGCAATCCTCGCAACAGAATGCAAAAGAAGAGTTTCCCTAAAGGTGGGTCCTCGCCGCGATTTTTCCTGGAGGTAAATAGGTGAAGCCATATGGACAAAAGGTAATCCTACGAATTCAGTAAAACCACCGGTTTCTTTTTGAAGGTCACGACACAAAAGCAGATGCTTAACCCAGTGTTTGGGATGTTCGATAGAGCCAAACATCATTGTGATGTTGGACCGCAAACCCACGTTGTGAGCGGTTCTGTGAACTTCTAACCACTCTTCAGTGTTTATTTTGTCAGGACATAGATCTTTACGAATTTCATCATCCAATATTTCAGCCGCTGTTCCAGGCAGAGAAGCAAGACCCGCGTCCATTAAGCGTTTCAGATAAGAATCAAGAGGCTCCTTGAGACGTTTGGCGCCCTCGAAAACTTCCAACGCAGTAAAACCATGGATGTGAATGTCAGGAACTGCATCGCGAACAGCTTTAGCGACATCTATATAGTAGTTACCGTCGAAGTCGGGGTGAATGCCACCTTGAAGACATACTTCCGTCGCTCCTGCCCTGGCTGCTTCAGCTACCCTTGCAGCAATTTCATCCATCTCTAACAAGTATGGTGTTCCCCTGAGATTCAAAGAAAGAGGGCCTTTGGAAAAACCGCAAAAACGGCACTTAAATGTGCAGACATTGGTGTAGTTGATATTTCTATTAGCCACCCAAGTGATTTTGTTGCCGACTGCCTTCGATCGTAGGTCATCTGCCAACTCTGCCACTGCGGATATTTCTGATCCTCGTGCAGACAGAAAAATTTCGAGCATTTCATCGTTAGCTTCCTCGCCGTCTGCTACGGCACTTAAAGCACTCTTAATTGCTCCACCAATTTTCGTTAAAGAATTTATCAAGACGGGGACAGGTCCTGGTGAGCCTGAGAACCATACTTCATTACTTTCTGAGGGTTTTTCCGATTCATCTAAGGTTTTTAAAATTTCAGCTTCTAGAGGGTCTGATCTTGCATAGCCAGAAGAATCACTTAATTCCATTACAGGAAAAGAAAGTTTGGGGCTAACCCATTCTTTTAGATTAGAGGCAAATTCCGGATAGATCGTCAGGCGCGGTGCGAGTTCAAAACCTTCAGATTCAGTTACCTGACGAAGCTTTACCAGATCCGGCCAAGGTCGTTCTGGGTTCACGAAGTCTCTTGTTACCGGAGAAACGCCACCCCAGTCATCTATCCCAACTCGAAGTAATTTACTAAAATCGTCTGAGAGATTTGGGGGTGCTTGGATGTGGATTTCACTGGGAAGGATTATGCGAGCAAGGGCTATTGTCTCCAAAAATTCATCCTCGGGACATGGTGGGTGCTTATGCATAGTGGTTCCCGATTTTGGCAAGAAATTTTGAATTATAACCTCTTGTATGTGTCCAAAATCTTGATGAATGTCAGCAATTATTTTTAAACTGTCTATTCTCGACTGACGGCTTTCACCTATTCCTACAAGGATTCCAGTTGTAAATGGAATTTTCAGTTTTCCTGCTTCTTTTATAGTTGAAACACGTCGTTCAGGAACTTTGTCAGGAGCATTTTGGTGGCAGGGTAAGTCGGGATCGATACTTTCCAGCATCATCCCCTGAGAAGCTGAGACATCTCGGAGAGCGAGCAGCTCGTCTGGATAAAGAGCACCAGCATTTGCATGCGGCAAGAGACCAGTTTCTTCGACGACCAATCTTGAAACCTCGACTAAATAATCGATAGTAGAGTTGTAATTTCTTTTCGCTAGCCACTCTTTTGCAGATGTATAACGCAACTCGGGGCGTTCACCAAGTGTAAAAAGAGCTTCGTGGCATCCCGCTTTCTTTGCAGTTTCAGCAATAGCCAGAACCTCTTCTGGTGTCATATAGGGAGATTCAAGACGCGCTGGAGGTTCGGCAAAAGTGCAGTAGCCGCAACGATCTCGACAGAGTTTGGTTAAAGGAATAAATACTTTCGGGCTGTATGTAACTGTATTTCTGAAGCTATCGGTTCTTATTGAGTGAGCTATTTCAAAAAGTTCCTCACGGGGTAGATCTTGAATTTCATTATTTAGCATTTAAGACCTCTAGATTCGACTTCGAGAAATTTTTTGTAAGACTTCGGATTTCACCTGGTTTCACGTCTCGATTGCAGTTTTCACATTGGACTGAGTGGGTGAGTGGAGAGCCACAATTTTCATGTATGAGCATTACTGGAGGCTCTTCAAGTGAACACCACTCGTCACCCCATTGCATTAAGGCAATAAGCGATGGTGACAGGGCTCTACCTTTTGATGTCAAGCGGTACTCGTATCGGTTTGGCTTCTCTTGATAAAGGAAACGTTCAACGACTTTATTGTCCACTAGGTGTTGAAGTCTTTTGCTTAGAAGATTTCTAGCTATCCCAAGATCTTTTTGAATATTTTCGAACCGTTTTATACCACGGAAAATATCTCTAAGTATCAGGAGAGTCCAACGATCTCCTACGGTTCTTAGTGTGGCTTCAATAGAACACTGGACTTCAGACATTGTAAGAAACTACCACTAAGTTTCATAAATAAACTGACTGAGAGCTATTTTTTTAGCTGATTGACTTTCTCCTCGAGAGTTTGCAAAAGTTCATTAAAAGAATCTACAAAAGCCGCTACACCCTGCTCTTCAAGCAGTTGAGAAACCTCTCTTAGGTCTACACCTTCATTCTCGATTTTTTCAAGTATTGAAGAATCATATTCATTGGTATCTATTGTACGACGAACGTTTCCATGGTCGATAAAAGCCTTCAAAGTTGAATCAGGAATCGTGTTAACTGTCTCGGGTCCAATTAGTTCATCGACATACAAAGTGTCTGGAAATTCAGGATTTTTAGTAGACGTAGATGCCCACAACGGTCTCTGTGGAGATGCACCTCTGTTACAAAGCTCTTCCCACCTATTCCCACTAAATTTCTCTCTAAAAATTTGATAAGCGGCTTTTCCTTGAGAGATAGCCGCTTTTCCTTGAAGAGTTAGGGCCGTTTCTGATCCTATAAGAGCGAGCCTGTTATCTATTTCAGTATCTGTTCTACTAATAAAGAAAGAGGCAACTGAAGAAACTTTAGATAGATCACCCGAATTCGCCTCTAGTCCTTTCAAATACGCCTCAATAACTTGCTCGTATCTTTCAAGGGAGAAAATAAGAGTTACGTTGATGCTCATACCCTCGCTGATCAGTTGTTGTATTGCTGGAATGCCAGCAGGAGTAGCAGGTATTTTGATGTAGAGATTCGGTTTATTTATAAGCGAGTAAAGATCCCTAGCTGCTTTAATGGTTCGGTCCGTGTCGTTCGCCAAATTAGGGTCTACCTCGAGAGAAACAAAACCATCGAGACCTTTTGAATCAATATAGAGCGGCATCATCAAGTCAAGAGCGTCGTTAATGTCTTCAACTACAAGCTCCCAGTAACTTTCCTCAATTGACTTACCCTCTGCGATTAGTTTTAAGAGTTGAGTGTCGTAGTCGTCTGTGTCTGTCATTGCATTTCGAAAAATTGTGGGATTCGAAGTTATCCCACGAACTCCGTCGTCAATCCATTGTTTCAATTCACCAGTAGACAGCCAAGATCGACGAAGATTATCCAACCACGGGCTTTGTCCTTCTTCGGAAAACAATTGTTGCAATTTTTTCATGTCATTCCGCTTCTTCAGGAATAATCGAGCGTGCCGCATTGATTACAGATTCAACAGTGATACCGAACTCGTCAAGAGCAACATCCCCTGGAGCAGAAACTCCGAACGAGTCTATACCTATTGAAAAATCAGCCCATTTACTCCAACCAAAAGTACTTCCTGCTTCAATTGAAATGGATGGAAGAGCTGGATCTATAACACTATTTTTATAATCGTTGCTTTGTCGCTCGAATACCTCCATGCAGGGCATAGACACGACTCGAACACCTGAATTCATTGAGTCTTCAATTTGTTCTGCAGCTTGACATGCAATTGATACCTCACTGCCGGTTGCAATAATCGTTAAGGCGGGGTCTTTTGAGGCTTCATAAATTATGTAGGCTCCCTTTGCTATAGAATGCGTATTTTTTTCAGAAGTGAGAACAGGGGTGTTTTGCCTGGTGAGAAGCATTGCAGTTGGCCCCTCATGAGTCACAGCAATCTCCCATGCAGCTGATGTCTCATTCGCATCCGCAGGTCGGAATACGTCAAGATTAGGTATTGCGCGTAGAGACGCAATATGTTCTATTGGCTGATGTGTTGGTCCATCTTCCCCTACAGCTACTGAGTCGTGACTCCATATGAATACGCCCTTTGCATTGCTTAACGCCGCCAAACGGACAGCGCCTCTCATGTAGTCACTGAATACAAGAAATGTTCCAGTTACAGGAAACAGTCCTCCATGAAGGGAGATTCCATTGCTTATTGCGCCCATAGCGTGCTCACGCACACCGAAGAAGACTTGTCTCCCTTCGGGCTCGTCAGCCGATTGAATTCCATACCCAGAGATGGAAGTTCCAGTGTTGCCAGTTAAATCAGCACCTCCTCCAATTAGTCCTGGCATAAATTCCATTAGAGACTGAATGCACTCATTGCTCGCATTTCTAGTGGCGATATTTGCATCTGGTTCCCAAACTGGGAGACACTCTTCCCATCCTTTTTTAAGTCCTGATCCTGAAAGGACAGACCAGAGGTCAGTTGAATTGTTTGAGTCATTGAGGTTCTTTTCCCATTCTTGACGAATTTTTTCACCGCGCGTTCCTGCTGCACGGTAATTTTCTAAAACGTCATCCGGAACGAAGAATGTTTCGTTTTCAGGAAGGCCGAGTTTAATTTTTGTCTCTGAAATTTCTTCATCTTTTAACGAATACCCGTGCACGGCCGCTGTGTCGGTATGGGGTGATGGTTCTCCGATGTGTGTTTTGAGTATGACAATACTTGGTCGATCATTTTCGGTTTTTGCTTCAAGAAGAGCAGATTTTATTGATTCTAAGTTCTCACTTTCTTCTCCCAGCTCAATTACGTTCCAGCCGTAAGAGCGGAATCGCAAAGCAGCGTCATCAGAGAGTGCCAAATCAGTAGGACCGTCGATTGTTATTTGATTGTCGTCGTAAATGACAGTCAAGCGTTCTAACTTTAGGTGACCTGCTAGTGAAGCAGCTTCGTGTGATATCCCTTCAGAGAGATCTCCATCGCCGCAAACAACCCATATATTGTGGTTGCATAAGTCATCACCTAGACGTGTCCTGAGATTTCTTTCGGCTATTGCCATTCCAACTCCGTTAGCAAAACCTTGCCCAAGTGGACCAGTAGTTACCTCCACTCCATCAGTGTGACCTCGTTCTGGATGTCCAGGTGTAATTGAATTTAGTTGTCTGAATTTTTTTAAGTCGTCAAGTGTTAGTCCATATCCAGTTAGATGAAGCATTGAATATAGCAAAATGGAAGCATGTCCTGCTGACAGAATAAAACGGTCTCTGTCGGGCCAGAGAGGTTGACCGGCATCATATTTCATTATTTCTGTCCAAAGGACATGAGCTAAAGGAGCTAAAGCCATCGCAGTACCTTGATGTCCAGATTTAGCAGCGTGCGGAGCATCCATTGCCAAACCTTTAATCACAGCAATTGAGCGTTGATCTATTTCACTAAAAGACATTTTCCTATTTCAAGATCGGATACTGGATCAAGACTTACCGTATACGCAAAGGCGTAGCTTGAAGTGCATTTCCGTAAAGTATCATCCTCCTCTCGAAAGAGGCGACAATTTTTTTTAATGACACACTCAGTAAATTTTGAGACATACGATTGATTCTGTGATTAGAAAATCTGTTTTTCCATTCCTGCTTTTATTTGTCACAGTTTTTGCCTGGTTTAATGCTGCTTCTTTAGACAGGCAGAGTGGAAAGGATTTTCAAAATTTCTTGCCTGCTGAAAAGGATTCCACACTCGCAACCCCCTTATTTTCGGCCCGCAGAGTACCAGTTTTTTTACAGGCGCCTATAGCGGACAAAGAGTTAAAGACCGAATTAGAGAAAATTGTCGCCCAGCTACCTGGTCTGTCATGTGTGAATGTTCTTGAAGATGGGCGTGTAATCTACGAACGGCTTTCGAATGAACCGGTTGTGCCGGCTAGCACTCAAAAGCTCCTAACTGCAATCGCATTGTTAGATGTCTTTGGGCCTGATCACAAATTCACAACTCGCGTTCTTTCTAAAACACAACCGGTTAATGGACTTATAGAAGGCGATTTATGGCTGATTGGTGGAGGGGACCCCTTGTTGATGACAGCTAAATATGCCGAGCGCTACAAAGATCCGTTTCCATACACGAATATCAAAGACCTTGTGATGCTAGTTGTTTCAGACGGTATAAATGAGATCAGAGGTGCAGTGGTGGGTGATGAAAGTCTCTTCGATGAAAAGAGATTTGTTGAAACTTGGCCGGAAAGATTCCGACATACAGATCAGAAACAGTCAGGACCACTCAGCGCTCTGTCATTGAATGCTGGTTTTACTCGTTGGGATCCGATAAAGGAATCAAATGGATTCAATACCCCAGCAGACGACCCAGCAAAATATGCGGCGGACGTATTTGAAGAATTACTGGAAGACAACGGCATAGAAGTAGAAGAGGGAGCAAAATCAGGCCTAGCGCCGGATGATGCCTTTTTTGAAATAGCAAGAATTGATTCTCCTTCGATGTTAGAGATCATTTCAAAGATGCTTTTAGGTAGTGATAACACAACCGCTGAGATATTACTTAAAGGACTGTCAGCACGTTTTGAAGCACAGGGCACCTCTTTAGGTGGCATTAATATTGTTGCCGACTCGTTAAACAAGTCCGGGTATCAAATGGACGGAGTTGTAATAGCCGATGCATCTGGTTTGGACTATGGAAATCGTGTGACTTGCATGCTATTGACGGAATTGTTAGATAAAGGAATTTACTCGTCTGATTTAAAACAAAGTTTGCCAGTCACAGGAGAAACAGGCACTTTAAGAAAGCGGCTTGTAGAAACCCCCGCAGAGGGCCGCGTTAGAGGCAAAACAGGTTCTTTGAATGGAGTCATAAGTCTCGCGGGAACCGTCGATACAATTTTTGATCGCAATTTGAGCTTCGCTTTTGTGACAAATTTTGACGGTGAAAAAAACAGAATCAGGTCTCTACATGACCAGATAATTTTAGAATTTATTGAGTACCCCAAAGGCCCGTCACTGGAAGTTCTAGCACCTATTTACGTAAAATGAATAAAAAAATATCCCCCATGTTTCCACTTGGTTGTGTTCTTTTCCCTGAGGCAATTTTGCCTTTACATGTTTTCGAAGAACGGTACCGGGTCATGGTTGAAGAAATAATGGATACAGATAGATCTTTTGGCGTGGTTTTAATTGAACGTGGAAATGAAGTTGGGGGAGGTGAAATCCGTAAAGAAATAGGAACTCTTGCGGAAATTATCGATTCAAAAAAATTCATCGATGGAAGGTCGCTACTTGTAACTCGGGGAGTCAGAAGGGTTCAAGTCGATAGCTGGTTGGAAGACTCACCTTATCCCAAGGCAGAGATTTCGTTTTTGGACGACGCGCCTAATACTTCTTATGACTTTAGGCAGTGGTCGGAACTTGTCTCTCATATGCGAAGAGTGTTTGCTGTTTTAGCTGAGCTTGGAGATGAAGTCCCGCCAATTTCAATAGAAATTTCAGACGATCCTGCCCTAGGGTCTTTTCAGATGTCCTCTTTGATCCCGATCACCCCTTTTGATTCTCAGAAATTACTTGAAGTTACTTCGGTGACGGAGAGATGTGGATTGTTGAAAAAGTTTCTTGCAAACATTGAAGCGGACTCTAATTCCAGACTTTTAGAATAAGAGTCCTACCGGATGATCTTGCAAGATAGCTTTGATGTATGACTTCAAAAGGTAAATTAGAGAACATTTTGAACCTTCTTCGGGATTACATTCGTCAAGAAACGGTACAACCAATTAGATCTCTTTTCAGTTCACTTCTATCGCACTTTCTGGGGTCTCTTTTGCTGGCTTTTGGAATTATTCTTATTTCAATCGGAGTGGTCGGTTTCCTTCAGCAATTCGACAAAATTGGAGACTGGTTTTCTTGGGTTCCGTACCTAGCGGCTTCGCTTTCACTTCTACTGATGGCTTTTTTCGCATTTAAGCTTTTATTATCAAAAAAAGGTCAAGATGTCTGAAAAACACATTTCCAGAGCTGATCTCGAAGAGGCGTTTGAAGGGTTTTTGGGAGAGTCTGTTCCTAACGAACAGGGAGTTGGTTCGCTACTTATTTTTGGTTCCTCGGTTATTCTGGGTGCTGCTATTTTTGGCATTTTTTTGGCGGGAAAGCGTTCAGGCAGACTACTTTCAACAGTAGTTGAAGTCCGGAGGTCGTAGATGCCTCTACGTAAGCTGTTGACAAAAATAACTTTACGTTACTTTTTTAAGAGAAATAAATTTTTTGCTCCTCTGATTGTTTTTGGCTGGGCGATATCTTTCGCGCGCTGGCTTATCAAAAAGGAAAAAAAATCGGACTCTTCTATAGAGAGGTTAGAAAAAGGAGAAACTCTTTCCGTTTCGCATTTAGATCCAGAAGACTTACAAGAAGATGAGTAGTAATTATCAGGTCGGAGATCAAGTGCTGCTCGTGGATTCGAAAAAGAGACAGTATTTATTGACTTTGGAAGAGGGCGGTGAATTTCATACACATTCCGGAGTAGTTTTTCACGACAGAATTATAGACATGCCCGATGGATCTTCAGTTTCCTCAACTTCCAATTCTGTGTATTTGTCATTCAGACCGTCTATGGCTGAATACATAAAGAAAATGCCCAGAGGAGCGCAGGTGATATACCCGAAAGATATTGGGGCAATATTGATGATTGCAGATGTTTTTCCTGGAGCGAAAGTTTTTGAAACTGGCGTAGGCTCTGGCGCGTTGTCAATGGCTTTATTGCGTAACGGAGCAAATGTATCCGGATATGAGATAAGAGAGGATTTCGCAAATAGGGCCAGAGAAAACGTAAATGTGATGCTTGGCAAGGAAGCTCTTAGCAATTATCAAGTTGAAATCAAGGATTCTTATGAAGGTATAAGTGAAAAGAATTTTGATCGTGCAATTTTGGACCTGCCTGAACCATGGTTGGTTGTTCCACATCTAACGAAGGCGCTTTCAAGCGGTGGTATAGCAGTTGCATATACCCCCTCTATAAAACAAGCAATTAAATTCCGAGAAGCAATTGCAAAAAATGGGTTTTCTTTATCGGAAACTATTGAAGTTTTGCACCGTGGTTGGCACATAGAAGGAGAAGCAGTTAGACCGGATCATCGAATGGTAGCGCATACAGGCTTTATTAGCGCAGGACGACTACTTTACACGTGAGATTATCTTTAAAAGCATTTACCCTGCTTACTGTTTTTTTGTTTGTTTCATGTGCAAGCTCAACTACTGAAAAAATATCGACTCAATTACCTCTCGAAAAAGCTTCGAACCCTGACTGCTTAGACGATTGTGACGCTCTTAAAAAGATAGATTCTGCAAAACTCGCTAATGAAGTAGATACGGATAGATCTGTATTTCAGATAAGGGGTTTGGGTTGTAATTTTTTACAATTCGGTACGGGTTTCTTTGTTGAGAAGGATCTTCTGATCACCAACGCACATGTTGTAGCAGGCGTAAATTTGCCGGTCATTTTATATGAAGGCAAAGAGCATGTTTTAGAACTTGTTTCATTTGACCCAAATAGTGACCTGGCTGTTTTAAGGGCACCCTTTCAGACTGAAAAGCCTTTGGAGTTAGCAAATGCGGACGAAGGCGAAACTGCAACGGTTGTTGCTTATCTGAAAGATGGGCAAAGGATAGTAGAAGAAGTCAAAGTCAAATCGAAGATTCTTGCTGTTGGAAAAGATATTTTCGGAGAAGAAGGAGATTCGCGAGAGGCTTTATCCTTGGAAGCGTCAATTGAGTCTGGATTTTCCGGTTCACCGGTATTGAACAAGGACTCATCGGTAATTGGTGTTGTGTTTTCCCGATCAAGAGGCGGTGCTTCGACTGCCTACGCTGTTCAGTCTTCAGAAGTTAAAAGGATATTGGAGGAAGAAGCGGATCTAGGTGGCTCCGCTAAATGTATGCCTTAGTGGTATTAATC
>DBFL01000064.1:2280-3792 GCA_002294285.1 Candidatus Neomicrothrix sp. UBA881 | reverse complement strand
GAGAAGCTTTTGTCCGATTGGAAAAATACGGTCACTGCTTTTACAAAAGTAGTACCTGTTGATTACAAGAGAGTTCTTGAGGCCGCTGAAGCGGCAAAGAGTGCCGGACTTGATGAAACAGAGGCAGTAATGGCTGCATCGAGGAAATAAAATGGGAGACGCGAGAGGATTTTTGGAGCACGACAGAGAGCTTCCTGAAAGGCGACCAGTGTCAGTCCGTTTAAAAGACTGGCGAGAAGTTTATGAAGAATTTCCAGATGAACGTCTTCAAATTCAAGCCAGCCGATGCATGGATTGTGGCGTACCCTTTTGCAATAGCGGTTGTCCTCTTGGAAATCTGATTCCAGAGTGGAACGACCTTGTCTACAGAAGCCAATGGAAAGAGGCTATTGATCGGCTTCATGCCACAAACAATTTTCCTGAATTTACAGGGCGCTTGTGCCCTGCTCCCTGTGAGGGTTCTTGTGTTTTAGGAATTAACGAACCACCTGTCACGATCAAACAAGTCGAAGTTTCAATTGTTGATCATGCTTGGGAAAAAGGTTGGGTTGTGCCAGTTATTCCACAAATCCAAACAGGAAAACGAGTGGCAGTAGTGGGATCAGGTCCAGCAGGCCTAGCGGCAGCTCAGCAATTGACACGCGTCGGTCATGAAGTTGTTGTTTTTGAAAAAGCGGACCGAATAGGTGGCCTTTTAAGATATGGGATACCCGAATTTAAGCTAGAAAAAAAACACCTTGACCGACGCTTGAATCAAATGGAAGTGGAAGGAACAGAATTCAGAACCAATACTGAAATTGGAATAGACATAACAGGAGTCGATCTCCTAGAAGGCTTTGATTCTGTTGTATTGGCTGGCGGGGCGACACAGTGGCGCGATTTGCCGATTCCTGGAAGAGAACTCAAAGGAATTCATCAAGCGATGGAATACCTCCCGCAGGCAAATAGAACCCAAGAAGGGGATCGGAACTCTAGAACTATCACTGCCGAGGGAAAAAATGTAATCATCATTGGGGGAGGCGATACAGGAGCAGATTGTTTAGGGACAGCACTTCGACAAGGCGCAAAAACCGTCAATCAATTTGAGATAATGCCACGACCCCCTGAATCACGTGCTGATTCCAACCCTTGGCCGACATGGCCGTTAATTTATAGGGTTTCCTCAGCACATGAAGAAGGTGGAAAAAGACTCTTCGCTATTAATACAGAAGAGTTCATTGGTGAAGACATGGAAGTGAAATACCTAAAAACACACAGAGTGGAGCAAGTCTTTGAGGACGGAAGAATGTCTTTTAATAAAGTGCCTGGATCAGAAGAAGAAATTCCGGCAGATCTCGTATTGTTGGCACTTGGATTCACAGGCCCGGAAAAATCGTCACTTTTAGAACAGCTTGATGTTGCTATTGATGCGAGGGGAAATGTCGACAGATCAGAAACTTACGAAACGTCAATAGAAAGTGTTTACGCTTGCGGAGATATGGGACGAGGCCAATCACTAATCGTTTGGGCGAT
>DBFL01000064.1:0-1868 GCA_002294285.1 Candidatus Neomicrothrix sp. UBA881 | reverse complement strand
AACTAAAACGGCTGAGCTTCAAGAAAGTCTAAAGCCGCATCGATAAAGCCGAAATTCTTTGGAGTAGCAAAATGGTCAACTCCGGACAAAGTTACAAGCTTCGCGTCTGGAAGAGCATCAAGTAATTCGTCGGGCGGAAAAACAAAATCGTTCTCACCAACGACGATCAAAGTCGGAACAGACAAATTTGAAAGAGAATCAGAAGAAAATTGCGGCGAATTTGGCCGTCTCATGAAGGCTGCCAAAGCTTCACGGTCGGCGCCTGGTGTCTCAGGTAGTTGCGCGAAATAACGCAACTCTGGGTTGTCTGCTTGCCCGGTTTCAACAGCTTCAGCGACTTCTTCACGAAAATTCAGATTTCTCTCAAATAAATTTCTCCCGACGCCCGCAACTACTAAACGATTGAACCTTTCAGGATTAGTGGATGCTAAGTGCAATAAAACAGCAGCACCCATAGAAAACCCAATAGCATCAACTTTCTTTGAAGGAAGATTTGAAAGAACATGATCCTCAATGTGCTCGTATTCATTTGGATCTGTCGGCTTATCAGCGGTCCCGTGTCCAAGCATGTCAACGCCAATGATTTCACGTCCGGCATCTTCCATAAGAGCCGTCCAACCATTTGCAACCCAGGTCGATTCATGTGACGTGCCGAAACCGTGAACGAAGACTACGGGTGGTTGATCCATGGGGCAATCTTAGTTTGTAGACCCCTTCTCATAGCGACTTGAAATTAAATCAGTTAATGCAGCAGTGAAAACAAACAGAACCGATACGACACCGAGTATGTGAAAATCCTCGAAGAAAAGCGGCCAAACAAAATCACGCGGATGCCTCTCGATTATCTGCTCTATAACTATAAGAATTGCCGCGGCCGACATAAAAAGGAAAGAAAATGCCAGTAATACTCGCGTCGGCAGTTTGGATGCCATTACTAAATAGAAGACAAGCGAAACGAACAGAGAAAGAAATAGGAACTTGGGTAAATTCAAAAGAGTAAAAAAGAGGACAAAAGTGCTGCATGCAAAAAGATGTTTCCTTTTAAGCCTAAAAGTGGAGAGTCCTCCACTAAAGGAGATGATGGGTTTTGCTGAAATTTCCACCCTGTCTCTTTGTGAACGAAAAGCGATAATGGATAATGATAAAGCTGAAACTAAGGAAATGATTAAGGCAATCCAAACGACACGCTGCGGACCCCAAGATAGTTCAAAACTCATACTGCTTTCCTCGGCCGGATTAATTAACCATCCGTTGGCAAACCCGTTTATTAACACTGGCGCACTGTCAATCGCATTATTACTTGACTTCAAAGTCCATCCATTGCTAAAACTTTGACCAAGAATCAGCCAAAAAGGTCCATCAGCTGATGAAACAGAAATTTTCATTTTTGTTCTTGATTCACTTACCGTCGAGATATCTGGCAAATCCGATGCAGTAGTATTTCCTGAGTCAAATGGAGTAGAAGTTAACAAAAGTTTGTCCACATCAAAACCAGATGAAAACCCTGGAGTTGTGACCATAGTGTGCCTACCAGCGTCTAATAGTAATTGAGAGTTGTCACAGGTCTCTAAAGTCAATGCTCCATTTAGTTCTCCATGAATCTTTACATTCACAGGTTGATTGTCGAGTGTCATTAGTTCACTTAAACATCCCGAATCAAAATATTCAGGTATGGAAATGACATCAGGAACACCAGTTATATCAACAATACCTAACGGCATTATTTGAGGAAGCCCTGAATACCAATCCATAGTGGTGCGCTTTGCTACTTCGTCAAAGGTAATTGAGATGCTACGCGCATCGAAAGGAAGATTTTCGAAGCTTACTGACTCATAAGGGTCTGTATTACTCAGGATTTTACCTGGAGT
>DBFL01000030.1:7873-9896 GCA_002294285.1 Candidatus Neomicrothrix sp. UBA881 | reverse complement strand
TGTCATTGGTGTCATGTGATGGCACATGAATCTTTCGAGAATGCTGAAATAGCTGCTTTGATGAATGAGAGTTTTGTAAATATTAAGGTTGACCGCGAAGAGAGACCTGATGTTGATGCCATATATATGACTGCAGTTACCTCATTGACTGGTCGTGGAGGCTGGCCTATGACTGTTTTCTGTGACCATGATGGTAGACCCTTTCATGGAGGGACTTACTGGCCGGATAAACCTCGTGGTGGAATGCCCTCCTTTCCACAAGTTTTGGAAGCTATTACAGATGTTTGGAAAAATAAAAGATCTGATCTTGATGAAATGGCAAAACAACTAACCTTGCGGATTGATCAACTTTCTCAAATATCTCCCGATTCTACTCCCCCTTCTTCTGATGTCTTAGAGCATGCTGTTTCGACTCTTATTTCCAACCACGACCGTGTTCATGGAGGTTTTGGCAACCCTCCTAAGTTTCCACAAGCAATGAATCTTGATTTTCTAATCCGGCGCCTAGCGGAAGAAGATAATTCGTCTATTGAGGCTGTTGTCACATTCACTCTCTCGAGTATGGCTTCTGGGGGAATTTACGATCATCTAGGTGGAGGGTTCTCTCGCTATTCCGTGGATGAGCGTTGGCTGGTTCCTCATTTCGAAAAAATGCTCTACGACAATGCCATGCTTTCACGTGTTTACCTTCACGCATGGAAATTGAATTCAGACCCTAGATGGCTTCAGGTAGCTGAAGAAACTATCGAATATGTTTTAAGGGATTTATGCGACCCTTCAGGCGGTTTTTATTCTGCTGAAGATGCCGATTCTGAAGGAATAGAAGGAAAGTTCTATGTTTGGAGTGAACAAGAGTTACGGGACATATGTGGTGATGAAGCAGAGGAGGTGCTCAACTGGTATGGAGTTACCAGTGAAGGCAACTTTGAGGGATCCAACATCCTTTATCGTCCAAAAGTTGGTGATTTGATAAGACCGCCAGTTTTAGAAAAAGTCCGCCAGGTTCTTTTCGAAAAACGCAAAGAACGTGTTCGCCCAGGTTTGGACAATAAGGTTCTCACAGAATGGAACGGACTGATGTTGGCGACTCTATCTGAGGCCGCTGCGGCAACTGGAAGAAACGACTGGTTAGCTGCTGCGAAACGAAATGGAGATTTTCTCTGGAATCATATGCGAGACAGTGAAGGACGCTGGTTTAGAGCTTGGCAACCTGAGGCTGGCAGCCAGCATTTGGCTTACGCTGCTGATTATGCAGCAGTGATTGATGGCTTCACTCGTCTTGGTGAAGCTACGGGGGAAAAACGTTGGACTGAAATGGCTCTTGAAACAGCTGAATCGATGCTTGACTTGTTCGAAGACCAGAAAAACGGAGGTTTCTTCACTTCAGGTAGTGACGCTGATTCTTTGATCAGTCGAATGAAAGATGTTTTTGATAATGCAATTCCTTCGGCAAATAGTCTCGCTGCACTCTCATTGCTTCGTCTCGGTTTTTTGACAGGCAAATCACATTTGATCGACTCAGCAGAAAAAGTTGTGCTGCTTCTTTCCAGTCAGCTATCACAACATCCGACTGGTTTTGGACACTTACTTGGAGCTCTCGATATGTACCAGAGAGGTTCAACTGAGGTTCTTATTACCGGGAACCGACCTGACTTGCTGGAAGTGGTCGCTTCGTCTTTTCTCCCAAATCTTGTTTTGGCGTGGGGTGAGAGTTTCTCTAGTCCTCTGTGGGAAAATCGCACTGGTGATAAAGCTTGGGTTTGTCGAGACTTTAATTGTGATCTGCCTATCGACACAGTTGCAGATCTTAAACAAAGTCTTAGGGGATAATGATTTGAATCAGCTTTCTTGATCGCTTGGGTGTTTTTCTAATTTGTTTCTATTTTTTCTGACTCTGAAAAGTGCTGGAACTGCTCCTGCGTGAAGGGCACGAGTTTGCTCGAGTCTTTCGAATTCTCCATTTTTATCCTTACTTGAACGAAGGGTCAACCAAACTACAGAAATTAGACACACAGCTCCCCCT
>DBFL01000030.1:2333-7502 GCA_002294285.1 Candidatus Neomicrothrix sp. UBA881 | reverse complement strand
GGTGCTGCTACGATTTCTGAAATTAACAGCAGAGAGATATCTGCCGAGGGAACGAAACGGTGGGCGTAATTCCAAAATGGTGTGAAAGCTCCAATGAGAACGCCTCCTCCTATGAATCCCATAAGTACGTCGTTCCCTGACATTTCTAAACCGGGCCCAAATCCGGCTACCAGACCTGCGACTAATGCTGAAGCTGCACCTCCAACGACTGTTGGTACTCCTGGGTCTCTTGCTGGCGAGCTTCTTACCAGTACTGTGTATCCACCTAAAGCTATGGAGAGAATAACAGAGAGCGTTATACCTAGAGTGTCCCCGCTTTCAAGTCCCCCTCCTACCATTACCACTACTCCTATGAGAGATATGAACATGGCTATGCCCGTGTCTCGTGTCAGGGATTCCTTTAAGAAAAGTCGTGCGAAAAGGGCTGCGTAAAAAGGGCTTGTTGATTGAATAAGTAAAACAAAAGCTGCAGTTACGCGACTTAGAGCAACTATGTACAAAGTGAACAAGCCTCCCATTATCAGGCCAGCTACAATTTGAGCACTTCCTGCTTCGAGAACTGACCGTAATGGGTTTCTGCCCATTAGTAGGATTATCAGTATTGATACCAGTGCGGCTGAGAGGCCTCTGACGAAGAGGTATTGCCATTCATTAGCTTCTTCTAAATACCGAAAGGTGAGTGCTCCAAAGCTAAACGCTATGCCGCAAACCATGATCACGATCGAACCTTGGAAGCGACTTAATTTTCTAGCCATAAAAAACCGATCCTAAATTTTATTTACAGAAAAATGGTGGATTCATTTTGAAAACATCTACGGCGCAGTCGTCTCAACTCTTTTCTATAATCTAAGGTTTTCAAATGTCTGAACCTTCGCTTCTTGAAACCGTTGTTTTGTCTGATGGTCGATCCTTATCTTTTGCTCGTTTAGGAGATCCTGAAGGGAGACCTGTTTTCTATTTTCACGGGTTTCCCGGAAGTCGCTTTGAATCGCAATCCAATCATGAAGAGTACTTTAAAGCCGGAATTCAGCTTCTGGCTTTGGATCGACCCGGAATGGGTCATTCAACGAGAAAAAAACAGCGACGCCTTTTGGATTGGCCCGACGACGTTCTTGAAGTAGCAAAAATTCTTAACTTCGACAAATTCTCAATTCTTGGAGTCTCTGGTGGCGGTCCTTACGCCTTGGCATGCGCTAGAGCAATTCCCAGATATCTGAATAGAGTTACCGTCGCTTGTGGTATAGGCCCTATGGATGCTCCCAACTCGACATCTGGAATGATGTTGTCGAATCGAATAATGTTCAGCTATGGGAGGTTCTTTCCGCCACTAGTGCGCCTATCGGTTCATCTTTTAGTTCGTCAACTTTCCTCAAAGCCGGTGGAAGGTTTTGAGAAATTTGTAAAGGTGCTTCCTGAAGCAGACCGTATTATTCTTTCTAACTTGACTGCAAAGGAAAAAGTATTAGAGAGCGCTATAGAAGGGGTTCGTCAAGGCAGCGGTCCACTGCTAGATGAAATAAATATTTATTCACGTTCTTGGGGATTCAAATTAGAAGACATCAGCATTCCGGTATCTTTTTTTCAAGGCGAACTTGATATTGATGTGCCTGCTTCAATGGCTCGATATCAAACAGAGTTGATTCCAGATTGTGAGTTGAATTTGTATCCATCTGACGGGCATTTTTCGCTTTTAGTTAATCATATTGACGAAATCATTGCCTCTTTATGAGTCGAAAGGAAAGCATGACAAACAGAGTTGCAGGTCCAGGAGTTACAGCAGCTGAAAGCACTCCTTCTTGGGAGCCCCGTCCGACACCACCTTCAGGTGCTCCAAATGTGGTTGTCATAGTTTTAGATGACACAGGGTTTTCTCATCTTGGATGCTTCGGGTCTGATATTGAAACACCCAACATCGATCGTCTCGCTGAGGGCGGATTGCGTTACACCAATTTTCATACAACTGCTCTTTGCTCGCCGACAAGGGCTTGTCTTTTGAGTGGACGCAACCATCATTCGGTTGGTATGAGATGGCTTTCAAATCTTGATACAGGTTTTTCCAACTGCCGTGGTGTTATAAGCAAGTCAGCTGCCACTCTCCCTGAGGTTCTAAGAGCAAATGGTTACGGTACTTTTGCAGTCGGTAAATGGCATTTGGCAAATCTTGAAGATTGTTCTCCTGCGGGGCCTTTCGACCACTGGCCTCTGCAGAGAGGTTTTAATAGGTTTCACGGTTTTCTGGGTGGGGCAACTGATCAATTTTCGCCTGAATTAGTGGTTGATAACCATGCTGTGCAACCGCCTTGTGAGGATGACTATCACCTTTCAGAGGATTTAGTGGATCAAGCAATTTCGATGATAAGCGCACAGCAATCATCTTCACCCGGTGAACGGTTTTTTTGCTATGTGGCCTTTGGAGCTACACACTCGCCGCATCAGGCGCCAGCTTCCTATCTCGATAAATACAAGGGTAAATATGACGAGGGTTGGGATGTCGTAAGACAGAAATGGTATGAGAAGCAACTTGATTTAGGGGTAATCCCTTCTGATGCTGAACTTTCACCTAGGAACCGTGGTGTTGAGCCTTGGGATGAACTAAGTGATGACCAGAAATCCCTATACGCGAAAATGCAAGAGACTTTTGCTGCTTTTCTTGACCATACTGACGACCAAGTTGGTCGTCTGGTCGAATTTCTCGAAGCGCAAGATCTTCTCAATGACACTCTCATTGTTTTTCTTTCCGACAATGGTGCGAGCCAAGAGGGTGGAAAACATGGCACCATCAATGAGCTCGCTTATTTCAATCTTATGCGTCTTGATGTTGAGGAGATGGTTGAACATCTAGATGAGATAGGTGGACCCAACCACTACAACAACTATCCGTGGGGTTGGGCGCAAACAGGGAATACTCCTTTGCGTTTCTATAAACAAAACACTTATGAAGGTGGGATACGTGATCCTCTGATAATCCATTGGCCTAATGGGATACATGATGCAGGTGGCATTAGAGATCAATACCACCATGTGATAGATGTGATGCCAACAATTCTCGACATAGTTGGTGTTACACCACCTGAAAATTTTCTAGGTGTAGATCAGCAACCTCTAGAAGGTACAAGCATGCAATACACATTTCCTGCGGAGTCTGCGAACGCAGCTACTGACAGGCCGAAACAGTATTACGAAATGATGGGTCATCGTGCGATATGGGCAGATGGTTGGAAAGCGGTAACCATGCACCGTAAAGGTGTGCCCTTTGAGGATGACGAGTGGGCGTTATACGACACCTCGAAAGATTTTTCCGAATGTCATGACCTGTCAGAAAGTGAGCCAGAAAAACTTGAAGAAATGATTGATCTCTGGTGGGAAGAGGCTGAGAGATTTAACGTTCTCCCGCTTGATGACAGAGGTACAGAATTGTTTGTTATGAGAAGAGAGGACAGGGTGCCTCTTTCTAAGCCGCAACGTTTTTTGAAAGACACCCCGCATCTTGAGCGTTTCAAGGTTCCTGATATTAGAAACCGTTCATTTGAAATTGCTGCGAAAGTAGACATGGAAAGTAACTCTGAAGGGGTTCTCGTTGCTAGTGGCGCTCGAACCGGAGGAATTGTCTTATATGTAACTGGTGGGCGACTCGTTTTCGAGTACAACTTTATGGGAGCGTCAAAAATTCTGTCGTCTGAGAAAACGATCGGATCAGGAAAATGTGAATTAGGTGTGACCTACCGTAAAACTTCTGAAAATCATGGCGTGGCGACTCTTTTTGTTGAGAGCGGTTCAAGCCGTGAGCATTTAGGGGAATTTGAAATTGACACTTTGCCTCATAGGCAAACAATGTATGGGATGGATGTAGGTAGAGACTTAGGACCAACGGTATCTAGTGAATATGTTGGACCGTTCGAATTTACCGGTGATCTTGAATGGGTTGAATTCCGTCTGGAAAACGATCGCGATGATCTTGAAGCAGCCGCTGAAGTCGAAGCAAGAAATGCTTTAGCGGATCAGTAGGTTTTAACACAAAGAAGGGTTCTCAAAGCAAGCTATCGCTTTGATGAAATTTTTATGATCTCCTTCGATTGTTGTTCTTTTGTTTTCTAAGGCTTCCTTCAGTGTCGTTTCACCACCCAGTATGCGAGCCCACTCGCTGATTTTAATAACTAAAGTAGCTGCACTGTCCTCGCCATCGGTTGGAACTGCCACTCCGTTTCTTATATGCAGGCCGGCAGTTGAATCATCATCGAAACGCCAACCTATTTTGATGTCGAGATCGTTTGATTTTTCTGGATCGAGGATGAGTCTTAGAGCGTGAACAAAAGCTTCCGTTGGCTGGTTTAAAACTTGGCGTTCGCTGAACCTGTGTTTACGGAAACGGCTTATGTCAAGTTTTCCTTCGAGTTCGAGAGCTCTGGTTAAACACCAGTTACGTACATTTGTAGATGTTGTCCGCTGCCCTATTTTTCTTAGGACATCTGCAAGCTTTTCTCGGTCTTCTAAAGTTCCACTATCACAACGCCCGTCATCATTTACCTGACTCCTTATCAACCATGTCGACATTTCCAATCCCCAGCGTAAATCTTCTTCTTTTATTGCTTGATTTATGGCGTCACGAACTACCTTCTCTCCTCCAAAACCATTTATCAGTTTCTTTGCTCTTTCTGATGGCGGCAATGGGAACAGTGACGCCTCATCACCATCGAACCAACCTCTCAGGCCGTTGTGTATTTGACGGACGTGATGCTCCACCAGACCGTAAAACTGTTTAGTGAAATATCTGTTGTTGTATTTTTCAGGTAGTTGAACCATCTCTGTAATTTCACCGATTGTCAAGCCTTTGTTGATTCCTCGGACAGTCTGATCCCACATGTATTGAATTGAGTCTCGATACTGAGTTAGGTCTTCTCGGATTTGTTTTCTCCCACTTAAAGGAGGACCATGCACTCCGACCATGTGCTCCGCCTCTAGTGCGATCATGTGCTCTATTCCTTCTATGAGGATGCGCGGGTCACGGTATTCTTCGCCTCTTATGGCAAATACATTGAAGAGTGTTGGCCATAGAAGGTTGTTCACACAGACTTTTTTTTCCGGAAACCATATAGTTATCGAGTCGTTGGCATCTGAGGGGGCGGGGGTCATCTCGACTTCTAGTCCTGCGATTACTGTTTTTGTTGGTTC
>DBFL01000030.1:0-1965 GCA_002294285.1 Candidatus Neomicrothrix sp. UBA881 | reverse complement strand
AGTCTGAAGTATTTTCCCAATGCAGAGTTGACAATTCCGTCTTCGCCTTTGATTGGGAGCATTAACCCGAATTGGTGAACTAAACCTCGAGTTGCTGCGGCGCTTACATCTATACCTATACGACGCAAATTGTTTTCTATTTCGCTGTGTCCCCAGATTGGGGGATGTTTCGATTCTTCATCCCATAATGCTGAAGTTCCGTGTACGTAATGAAAATGCGTGTATATAACTGCTGCGACTGGGGCATCTGTGTGTTTCTTCACCGCTTTCAAGGAGGAAGCCATTTCCTCACGGGACTCCCCTGTGTCGATAACGATAAGACCTTCTGGTCCTTCTACGAAGTTTTGGTTTGACAGTCCGTTACCTACTTGACTCCATACCCCCGGTCTGACTTCGTAAAGCTTACGTTCGAGTCTTTCTGTGTGTTCGATAGTTTCTCTGTGAGCCTTTTGGCCTAGGGGGCCTTCTGTGACGTCATTTTTGCTACCAATACTTGCTGGGAACGACCTTGATTTATTTTCCACTATGTTCTTTTCTTTAGATCACAAATTGTTTTTTTACCTACTACCCTTGGGGAATGGTTGAAACAAGTCATTCAGACGTTATAGCAACTGAAGATCCAGCAGCAAAATTAGCTGGTTTGAGATATAAATTCTCCGATTTTGAAGGTGTTGAGGTTGGACCTTTGCCTCACCTCGCTGGGGAACGTTCACGTTTAAACAAGCTCGAATGGAAAAACTTCGATGCTTCAATGATTGGTTCAACAGTTGGCGCTGAAATTGATGGGATTGATCTGACTGTTGGTATTTCTAGTAATGCTTTAGAAGAGCTGCATCAGGCTCTTGTCGAGTACAAGGTGATTTTTTTGCGGAATCAGCAAATCACATCTTCTCAACAGGTTGCTTTTGCTGAAAGTTTTGGAGAGTTGGAAATACACCCTTTCATTCCTTCAAATACTGACCATCCAAAACTTGTAAGATTTGAAAAAGGTGCTGAGGTCGGCGGATATGAAAACAGTTGGCATCACGATGTGACTTGGCGTGAAGCTCCTTCTAAAATCGCTGTTCTTCGAGCTGTTAGTGTGCCTAGCACGGGTGGTGACACAATGTTTTCTGACATGTGTGCAGCTTACGAAGGTCTTGATGATTCAATAAAATCAGAAATTGAGAATCTGGTAGCTGTACATGATTTTTCCCACTCCTTTGGTTCTCAGGTGCCTGAAGAGAAACTTGAGGAAATAAGAGAGAAGTATCCCCTAGTTGAACATCCTGTTGTTGGCACACATCCGGATACGGGAAAAAAGTACCTTTTCGTTAACAGGATTTTCGTAAACCATTTCAAAGGCATGACCCGAGAAGAAAGTCTTCCTTTAATCAACTCTCTTGCGCGTCAAGCAGAGTTTCCTGAGTATCAGTGTCGTTTCCGCTGGAGTGACGATTCGATCGCTGTATGGGACAATCGTCTGGTGCAACACTACGCATTGAGTGACTATTGGCCTGATGTGAGAATTATGGAACGTGCAAGTGTGATAGGTGAACCACCTAAATCGTAAGTTCTGACATTGCCTTTAATCTTGTGGCGATAGGTGTGTTGGTTTCATTGGTGAAACTAGAACAGCGGCTAGGGCTTCAAGCATTCCCGTTTCGATCCGCCATGCTATGTAGCTCTCATAGTTTTCTCTTGTAGCCCACTTTTCCCAAAGGTAAACCCTGTCAGGGTCATCTTGATCAACATAAGTTTCTACACTCAAACATCCTTCGAAAGCCCTTGTGTCGCTTAATGATTCCAATAAACCAGGGAGAAGAAGTTCTCCCATTCCTTCGTTGCAGTGGAATTCTGCCATAACCGTGTGAGACATTTGTTTCCTTACTTGTAGCTTTGTTATTACTTTAGATTTGTGACTTATTTTTGTAGCGAAAATTTTTTAAAATCTTTTCTCCGGCTTGACAAAAAGACGCGAACGCG
>DBFL01000056.1:70550-76455 GCA_002294285.1 Candidatus Neomicrothrix sp. UBA881 | reverse complement strand
CCATGTCTATCTTGAGGGAATGGCGGTTGAAGTAATGGAACCTGGAGACAATGTGATCAGAGCAGGTCTCACAAAAAAACATATAGATAAAAGTGAGTTTCTCTCTCTTTTAGACACTGAAGCAAAATTTCCTCAAATGCAAGTTCCTAAAGGAACGGACCACACCTACATTGGGCCAACTGAAAAGCTTGTTGTGAGGAGGATCGAAAAGACAAAAGTTGAAATAGACAGTTCAAAAGGCACGGACTTGATTTTGTCCACGACTGGGGTAGCGACAGTCGAACACGACGAAGAGACCCATATACAGCAAGGGGAAGCTTTTCTCATCGACGTAGAAAATGAAAGTTACACAGTGAGCACATCTGGTGTTCTATTTCTTATTAGAGAAGAGGCTTAGTCCAATTAATTCTCAAGACGATAACTTGGTATATATGTCCAACAAAGATGATTACAGAATCGCCGACATAGGGCTGCATGAATTTGGCCGAAAAGAAATTCGTTTAGCTGAACATGAAATGCCCGGATTGATGTCCTTAAGAGCTGAGTATTTCGATGAACAACCTTTAGAAGGAGCTCGCATAGCAGGGTCACTTCACATGACCGTTCAAACAGCAGTACTGATCGAAACACTCGTACTTTTAGGTGCGAAAGTTCGTTGGGCGAGTTGTAATATTTTTTCAACTCAAGACCATGCGGCAGCAGCAGTAGTTTGTGGCCCAGAAGGCACTCCCGAAGACCCTAAAGGAGTACCTGTTTTTGCATGGAAAGGTGAAACACTTGAAGAGTACTGGTGGGCTACTCAGAAAATTTTCGAATGGCCTGAAGGGGGACCGAACTTAATTCTCGATGATGGAGGGGACGCGACCCTGTTAGTTCACAAAGGAAGAGAATTTGAACAAACAGGCGAAGTTCCTGAAGCGAAAGATGAAGATTCTGAAGAATGGACTGTTTTCTTAAATCTTCTGAAAAAATCCTTAGATGAAAATCCTGAAAAATGGACAAAAATTTCACAAGAAATAAAAGGAGTTTCCGAGGAAACAACCACAGGCGTAAAACGTCTCTACCAAATGCAAGAATCCGAAGAACTTCTATTTCCTGCTATCAACGTCAATGATTCTGTAACGAAATCAAAGTTCGACAACCTTTACGGTTGCCGCCATTCTCTTATTGACGGAATAAACCGTGCTACAGATGTGATGATAGGTGGTAAAACAGCGGTTGTTTGCGGTTTTGGCGATGTGGGCAAAGGATGCGCTGAATCTTTAAGAGGCCAAGGAGCGCGTGTGATCGTGACAGAAATAGACCCCATTTGCGCACTTCAAGCCGCCATGCAAGGTTACGAAGTCAACACCCTGGAACAAGTGATTAAAGAAGCTGACATTTTTATCACCGCTACAGGCTGTCAAGGAGTTATAACCGCCGAACATATGGGTCTTATGAAGCATCAGGCAATAGTTGGGAATATCGGACACTTTGACAACGAAATAGATATGGCTGGTTTGCAAAAAATGTCAGATGTAAAACAAGTCACGATTAAGCCTCAAGTGGATGAGTTTGTTTTCCCAGATGGGCATTCTGTAATTCTTTTATCAGAAGGACGTCTACTTAATCTGGGCAATGCAACAGGGCATCCAAGTTTCGTAATGTCAGCTAGTTTCTCAAACCAGGTTTTGGCTCAAATTGAACTTCACAACAAATCACAAGAATTTTCTTTAGGAGTTACCACCCTCCAAAAAGAACTTGATGAAAAAGTAGCCCGGCTGCATCTAGACGCCTTAGGTGTCAGATTGACAGAACTAACTGAAGGTCAAGCTGAATACCTAGGAATTCCACCTCAAGGTCCATTTAAGTCTGAGCATTACAAGTATTAACGAAAATTGACGCAGGTTTTATAAAACGGTTGAAGTATGAAAGTGAAGTTATTAGGTATCACCGGTGGTGCTGCTTCTGGCAAAACGACAATTGCGGATTTGTTGATAAATGAATTTGAAGAAAAAGTCTCTATTCTGCAATTTGACAGGTATTACCGGGATCAAAGTCACCTAAGTATCGAAGAAAGAGCTTTGGTCAACTACGACCACCCTGACTCGCTAGACCATGAGCTATTCATCGAACATTTAGATGAACTGACTCGAGGAAATACAATTAAAGCTCCTGTTTATGATTTTGCATCACACACTCGCTCTACGGAAACTCAAACAATAGAACCAAAAGAAATAGTTGTAGTAGACGGGATACTGATAATGGCTTTTGAGGAAGTTGTAAACCTTTTAACTTTTAAAGTTTTTGTTGACACTCCTGATGATGTAAGACTCCAAAGGCGTATCAAAAGAGATATGAGCGAACGGGGCAGAACTGAAGAAAGTGTGAACAAACAGTTTTTGGCTTCTGTTCTACCCATGCACAAGAAATTCGTCCAGCCTCACAAAGATTTTACCGAGTTAGTTGTTGACGGTTTGGCAGACCCAAATAAATCAGTTGCAAAATTGATTTCTTTCATAGGTCTTTAATTAATCAAGTAAAGTCAAGTCATGAACGAAGAAGTGGTAGATGAAGAAGTAACCGATGAACTACCAGAAGACCTTGATGTACACGGGTTTGTAGGCCCGTACGATTTTCCTGATAACAGTCGCCGCCGTATCCCTGGTTTTTTGTACTTATTCATTTCAGTCGCTTTATTTTTAATCGCATCATTCTTTGACTCTTCGCCTTTCATTAATTGGGGTTACGTGGCTGCAGGTGTTGTTCTTTTTTTGATGGCTATATTCCACCTGCAAGCCGGTTGGAAACTCTCAATTGACGAAACAGGAGCGCTGCTCGAAGCCACAAAGTCAGCTGGTTTTCCCGTAGGCCATGCATCAGCCCAAATGGTTTGGAGGGGTCTTAGAAGCCGACCAACATGGCGTATTCTTCTATACTCCAACGATTCACCTCCCTCCCATCGAGGCCTTTTTCTTGTGGATGCAGTAGACGGTTCGGTTTTGGAAAGTAATGTAGAAGCAAATCCTGAAGATTGGGAAAAGTAATGCTCGATGGAAATTGGCGAAACGTAGTAGACAGAGGTTTAAGCCCAATCGGGCGTGGTCTCCACAAAGCTGGTGTAACAGCTGATCTGGTCACAATTGCGGGCATATGCTTGGCAGTTGCGGCTTCTGTTTTTGTTGCTTTCGGATCTTTGCGTTTGGGATTTATTCTCCTAGTTTTAACAGGAATTTCTGATGCACTTGATGGTCCTGTAGCAAAAGCTTCCGGATCAGCTTCCTTGAGAGGGGCTTTTTTTGATTCGGTCTCTGACCGTCTAACTGACGCACTTCTATTAGGAGGTATTGCATGGTTTCTGATAGGAGACAATCCTGGATACACAGTAATGCTTCCCGTTTCAGTAATGTTCGTGAGTCTTCTTATTTCTTACCAGAGAGCCAAAGCTGAATCATTAGGTCTTGAAGCCAAAGGTGGACTTATGGAAAGGGCGGAGAGGTTCATCGTTCTAGCAATCGGACTACTTTTTTCAGAGGCGTTGATAGTCGTACTGTGGATCATGCTAGTCCTAAGTTCATTCACCGCTATTCAAAGATTTGTAAAAGTTTGGAAGCAGGCGAGCATTGAACGGGAGACATCTAGCTATGAACGTTCACAGAGGAGACGTCAAATTCGATTAGACCGCAGGAAAGAACGCCGTCAGCGTGTTGCGGCGCTCCGATCTTCACAACGCCGAGGGTAACAGTTGGCCTCCAAGGCCTTAGCCGGCTACAAGTTGGCTTCTTCTCTGTCGAGAATTCTTCCAAAGAGAGCAGGAAAAACAGTTGCACGTCTCGCAGGTAGGACTGTAGCGAAGCTCGATAAAAAACGAAGAGCACAGGTAATTCGTAATTCGTATCGTATTCATACTTCTGAATTCTCAGGAACAGCGCTCCGGAAATTTGTGAATCAAACCTTTGAATCTTACGCCTTGTATTGGCTGAATACTTTTCGCCTTGTCGACATGACAGATGAGGAACTGGAAAGCACCTTCACACACGATGGCTGGGAAAGGATTGAAGAGGCTGTAAAAGAAGGATCGGGGGTGATTTTGGTTTTGCCTCATTTAGGGGCTTGGGAGTGGGGTGGTTTGTGGCTAGCCAGAATTAAAGGGTTGTCGATCACTGCAGTAGTAGAAGAGATTAAACCTCCAGAACTATTCGAATGGTTTAGAAAAGGCAGGAGTGTTTTGGGTATGGACATAGTGCCGGTTGGTCCCGATGCGGGGTCGAAGGTATTAAAAGCCATCGCTAAAGGGCAAGTGGTTGTATTAGTTGCAGATCGTGAAGTTGGCACCTCTTCGGTGGAGGTTGAGTTTTTTGGAGAAAAAACATTTCTGCCTGCAGGCCCCGCGACTTTAGCTTTAAGAACCGGCGCAAAGTTGTTACCGGTAGCTGTGTATAGCAAAGATTACGGATGTCATGGAGTTGTACGTCCACCTATTTCAGTTGAGAGAAAAGACAAGTTTCGGGCAGATGTAGAGCGGATAACTCAAACAATCTCAAATGAAATGGAAATACTTATAAGGGAATCACCTGAACAGTGGCATCTAATGCAGCCAAATTGGCCTTCTGACTATGGTTCAGGTGAGGGTAGAATTTAGTATGCGAATTGGTCTGATCTGTCCTTACAGTCTGACGATCCCAGGAGGGGTTCAAGGTCAAGTTCTAGGTCTCGCGAAGACACTGAGAAGTTTAGGCCACTATGTCAGAGTACTTGGACCGTGTGATGGCCCTCCTCCTGATACTGGTGTCACACCTTTAGGCATGAGTATACCAACGACAGCAAATGGGTCTGTTGCCCCAATTGCCCCTGATGTTCCATGTGCTCTAAGGACAATCCGAGCTTTAAGGGATGAACAGTTTGACATCTTGCATTTGCATGAGCCGTTAGCTCCTGGTCCCACACTCACATCGTTGTTTTTGGCTCAGGGACCCATGTTGGGAACGTTTCATGCTGCTGGTAAAAGTTTGGCTTATGACCTGTTGAAAGGTCCTGTTAGATGGTTGCGAAATCGTTTAGATCACGCAGTTGCAGTTTCTGAAGATGCAGCAAAGATGGCCCAGTCGGCTCTAGGGGGAGAGTATGAAATTCTTTTTAATGGAGTTGAAATAGATCGTTGCGTCTCAGCTGAACCGTGGCCAAAGGAAGGTCCCACAGTTTTCTTCGTGGGTCGACATGAACCTCGAAAAGGTTTGAGTGTGTTACTTGATGCAATGTCATACCTTCCATCAGATGTTCAACTCTGGGTTGCAAGTGACGGCCCCGAAACTGCCCAACTTAAAGCTCAGGTGGCAGGAGATCATAGAGTCAAATGGTTGGGCCGTATAAGCGAAGAAGAAAAGCTTGCACGTACTAAGGGGGCAGATATATTTTGCGCACCTTCACTACGAGGCGAGTCTTTTGGGGTCGTACTGTTAGAAGGGATGGCTTGTGGCACACCAGTAGTAGCTAGTGACATTCCTGGTTATTCGAAAGTAGCTAGCGGAGGTGAAGACGCGGCTTTGGTGCCAGCGGGTGATTCACAAATTTTAGCTAGTGCTATTGAGAAGATAATTAGAAATCCAGATCAAGCTGAGAAATGGTCTAATAGAGGAATAAAAAGAGCTGATTTTTTTTCAATGCAACGTTTAGCTGAGATTTATTTGAACACATATAAGGACATCTTGTCCTAATTGACCCCAGTTGACCCAAATAAATGCGTAACATGCCTAGAAGTAGAGTTAAAAACTTTTACACCTAGGTCAAAATGAAAAATTTAGATACGCGATCTCCAGTCAATTATTTGTTCTTACTATTTGCTTTGTTGCTTTGGGTCCTTCTTTTTGTTCTCATAAAAGTCTCTTTTATCATTTCTCTGGTTGTAGCTGTAGCAGTAGCGTTTGTG